>CAIJLF010000036.1 GCA_903821415.1 uncultured bacterium
AATTAAAAGTAAAAGAAGAATTCGAAAAGCAAATAGATACCAAGCTAGATATAGCAAGAGAGAAATATCTTATTGAATACAATAAGTGTAAAAAAGAATCGGATAAGCAAAATCTGATTACAAAAACAAAAAATTCTATATTAAACTTTTTTCGTAGTAAAGATAAAAAAGTAAGCGTTAAAGTTGAAGATTTCTTCACAAAAGAATTGAATGATTCTAAAAAAGAATATGACAAAGCTCGTATAGATAAGGGTAACTATATGTACGCAGAGAAAAAGTCTGAACTAGAAAAAGCAGGACTAAAAGGTGACGACCTTGAAAATGCTCTTATAAACTATAAAGCTACTGAAATACTAGCAAAGACAATAATAGATGAAAGACAAAAGCTCATTGATATGAAAGCTGCTGGATCACCTATTAAGCCTGCATTATGGAAAAAAGTCTTAGATGGATATATGAGTATAAAACCTAGGTGGAAAAGAGTAGCTATAAGTACAATGCTCTTTTTACCACTAGCTGGAGCAGGTGCTGTTGGTGCTGCTGCTTTTAGTTATGGCGCTGCTGGAGTAGCATCTCTTGCTGCTGTAAAATTTACTTCTAGTATGCTTATAGGTGCAGGTGTAGGACAACTAGCTAAAGGAATCGACTGGGCTAAAAAAAATTCAGATGAAAAATTTAAAGAAAAACAAACTGAAGATAAACAAAAATTAAAAGATGATTTTGCTGAAGGTAAAATAAATTTAGAGTGGTACGAAAAACAGCTAGGTCAATATGAAGAAGCAGAGAAAAAAAGAAACCGTAATAGAGTACTATTAAAAGCTGGGGTAGGTGGTGCTCTGGCTATGGCTGCTGGTTTTGCTTCTTATGATGCTATGGGCCACGGTATGCATCATATCGATAATATAAATGGTCACGTAGATGCGACAACAGGAGCAGATATCAATCATGTTCGCGTTGAAAATCCTAGACCCCCGTTTGCATCAGCTTCAAATAATCCCAATAATAATTCTTTTAATACAAGATATAGTCCTTGGCCTACAAATACACCAGAAGACGGACACTTACCACCTGGCACACACGGTGTATTGAAACTACACGACAATCTTCCTCATTCTAATGTAGAAGCAACAGCGCTGCATGGTAAAGGTGCTATTTCAACACTTCGTGAACTTCAACACAACCTTAAAGCTGAATATGGTAATGATTTAAATAATGCTCCGGCTAGTGTAAAACATATAATAAATACAGATGCGAATAAACTAGCACAAGAATATGGAATGTATAGGCCTGGGAATGACGCAGAAAGTGCTTTGATAAAGTCTGGTTCATCTTTTCGTGTAGATGGAAATGGAAATGTAACTTACCACGAGGTAGGTGGACACAATGACCTAATACTTGAAAAAGGAACTGAAGTAAAAGTAAATACTCAATACGAAGGTAGGATGTCTGATACTGATCATTCTGGCTTAACACACAATGCAGATGGAAATATTCCAGACGATAAGTACAAAATGCCTAATCAAACCAAAATAGGAACAGATGAACCCGTAGATACTCAAATTCAGAAACTTAATCCTATCGATAATAAATTCAAAATGACTGATCAGACCAAGATAGGAACAGGGGAGCCGATTACAACTAATAAAGATTCCATATTTTCAGATAATCCAGCAGAAAAAGTAATTGTTCAAAGTAATTTAAGTCCAGAAATTTTAGAAAAGGTGAATGTAAATTACGAGAACAACATATCTCGTCTCTTCCCTGGGAATGACATACAATACTGGGAAAATATAATATCACACTCAGCAGAGCAAATAATGAAACTTTCTTCAGAGGGAAGTTTAGATGGAAAATACTCAGGTCTTGCTAATCAAATAGAAAACTTGAGAAAAATTTCCGGAGAAAAAATAATAGGAAATACTCTCATAACAAAGGCTGAATCAATACCAGAGTATATAATGAGAGCTACAAAAAAGGCTGCAGAGCAGGGTCATCTAGATAAAACAATAATCGCTAACAATTCATCATTATAAATAATATGGTAATTAAAAATTATCAACTTAATAAAAAAAATATATGTTCAATGATATAAATAAAAATATAGTGACAACCCTGGGTATAAATAACTTACCTGTCGAACAACAAAAAGAGGCTATGGAGAGACTAGGTGCTATCGTTTATCAAGAAGTTATGCTCCGTGTTCTCGATATCTTATCAGAAGAAGACAAGGATGCTTTTGAAAAGTTAATTGAAAAAGATTCAAACCCAGAAAGTATGTTTGCTTTCTTGTCTGAGAAAGTTCCAAATCTAGATGAAATAGTAAGAGAAGAAGCAGAAAAACTTAGGGAAGAAAGTGCTGAAATAATGAGTGAAATAGGTAAATAATATTTATTCTATTTGACATAAGGTTGTTCCAACATTGTGAAGGGATTATATTCACTATTTGAAAGCATTAGATGCTACAATATGAGTCATGCAATATATTGATTCATTAAATGATAAACAAAAAGAGGCAGTCCTTTATACAGAGGGGCCTCTTTTGATAGTAGCTGGAGCAGGAGCAGGGAAGACAAAGACTATAACTCACCGGATAATACACTTGATACATCAGGGTATAAATCCTTCTTCTATACTCGCAGTAACTTTTACAAATAAAGCTGCGAAAGAAATGCGTGATAGAGTTATGACTCTTCTTGAAGATAAAGTTCATGGAGTAAGTACTCCGATTCATTATGGGAATGTACCATTTGTTTCGACTTTTCACTCATTAGGAGTACATATTATTAAAGAGAATGCTCATCTTATAGGACTAACAAAACACTTCGCGATTATAGATGAAAGTGATGCTATATCTATCATAAAAGATGTTATGAGAGAGCATGATATAGACCCAAAGCAACACGAGCCAAGGAAAATTAAAAGTATCATATCAAAAGCAAAAGGCGACTTTATAACTATTGAAAATTATAGAGCCAATGTTCAGAGCAGTTTACAGAGTATCGTGGCATTAGTCTGGGGAGGTTATGAAGCCAGACTTAAAAAAGAAAAAGGATTAGACTTCGATGACTTACTTTTAGAGTCAGTACTTATTTTGCGAAAATTCCCAGAAATTAAAAATAAATATCAAGAAAAGTGGCAGTATGTGCATATAGATGAGTATCAAGATACTAATGAAGTTCAATACGAGATGACAAAGCTCCTGGTAGGGAAGAGTGAGAATATATGTGTTGTTGGAGATACAGATCAGAATATCTACAGCTGGCGTGGAGCAAATATTAAAAATATGCTTCATTTCGAGAAGGATTATCCAAATGCAAAGATAGTAATGCTCGAACAAAACTATCGTTCAACTAAAAATATTATAGAAGCTGCCAATAGTGTTATAGAAAAGAATCAGTATAGAGTTCCTAAAACTTTATTTACAAAGAATGTGGATGGGGAGCAAATACTGGTCTGCGAAGCTTATGATGAAGTTAGTGAAGCAAATTTTGTCGCCAATGAAATATATGAAATCCTAAGAGAAAATGAACCTGAGAATGTAGCTATACTCTACAGAGCTAACTTTCAATCTCGCGTTCTTGAAGAAGCACTTCTAAATAAACAAATCCCTTACCAAGTTCTCGGTGTTAAATTCTTTGAAAGAAAAGAAATTAAAGATATTCTTTCATATATAAAAGCAAGTTTAAACAAAGAAAGCCTTAGTGATATAAAAAGAATTATCAACACACCAGCAAGAGGAGTGGGTAAAGTCACGCTCACTAAACTTTTTGCAGGACTTTTTACTGAACTTCCAGCTGGGATGCAAATTAAAATAAATAAATTCTATGTACTCCTAGAAGATATACATGAATATATAGATGCCAATAAGCCTTCTGATATAGTTAAATACATTATAGAGAAAAGCGGACTTGAGGCAGAACTAGAGCACGGAACAAATGAAGACCAAGAAAGACTTGAGAATATGAAAGAGCTTGTAACTCTATCTATTAAATACGATGAAATGGAAGATGGGATAGAAAAACTTCTAGAAGATGCGTCACTATCTAGTGACCAAGACACTCTAATACCTAACGAAAATGATAAAAATAAAAAGAAAGGTGTAAGACTTATGACAGTTCACGCATCAAAAGGTCTTGAATTTAAGTATGTTTTCGTAACAGGGTTAGAACAAGACCTTTTCCCTCACTCACGCGCTAGTCAGGGGAGCAAAGACGATAAAGAAGAAGAAAGAAGACTTTTTTACGTAGCACTCACACGAGCAGAAAAGAAACTAATATTAAGTTATGCATCTCTACGTACTATTTTTGGTATGAAGCAAGTAAATACCCCAAGTGAATTCATATATGATATACCAGCTCATCTGACAGAATTTACACAGAGTAATTCAGTAGGGGGAGGAAAAGTGGTTTATTTATAAAAACTATTCTAGATTTTTTGAATATTTATAGCCTCCTTTGGAATAGATTCCATCGAAGGACACGAATATTTCTTTGCTAAGAAATTTCTCTGCTCGGGCCAGTCGCTCTACGCAAGTTCCTTCTCAAGAACTATTCCAAATACGGCTTGAGCTCAATAACTATTCTAAAAAATCCATCCGGGCTAATTGAACACGTAATAAAAACGTTCTCGAGCGAACCCTTACGGAGGCTGTCGAGCCGAGTACGAGCAAAATTTTCAACAGAAAATTATTGTGTGGTGAGTCCGAGAATGTTTTTGTGGAGTGTTTTTATGTTAATATGTATACATGATACACACTGCGAAAAAATCAATGGGGCTAAACAAATTTTCAGGAGAAAATTTGTCGCCCGAGACTTTTTCTTATAGACCCAAAAAGTCTTTAGGGCAGAATTTCCTGAAGTCAGCAGAAGCACTCCGCAAGATGTGTGAGGCGGGGGAGGTAAATGATAAGGATATAATTGTTGAAATAGGCCCGGGTAAAGGAGCTTTAACAGAAAAACTCTTAGAAAAAGCTCTTAAAGTCATCGCTGTAGAAAAAGATAGGGATCTTATAGATATTTTGTCTGAAAGGTTTGCTACAGAAATAAAAAACGAAAAACTCGTATTATTAAATGAGAATATTTTGTATTTTGAACCCAGTAAATACAGCTTGAAAGAGGGAGGGTATAAAATAATTGCCAATATTCCCTATAATATAACAGGGGCTATCATCAAGAGATTTTTATCTGAAGTCACGAAGCCTAGTATTATGACACTTTTAGTACAAAAAGAAGTAGCAGAACGGATAGTGGCTAGAGACAATAAAGAAAGTATTCTATCTCTAAGTGTGAAGGCTTATGGCACTCCTAAATATGTTATGAAAGTCCATAAAAGATTCTTTTCTCCAGAACCGAAGGTAGACTCTGCTATTATATCCATAAATAACATTTCAAATTCATATTTGAAAGACAAAAACACTGAGGATTCATTTTTCAAAATCATCAAGGCGTCTTTTGCTCACAAAAGAAAAGTTTTAAGAAAAAATTTAGAAGAAATAGAAAAAGATTCTCTAAAAATCGACGAGATGATGACAAAGTTAGACATCAAT
>CAIJLF010000037.1 GCA_903821415.1 uncultured bacterium
CCCACAAATAGTGCCAAAAAGACGCCAATTGAGTGTAGGACGGCTTTACACTTTCTGCGGTTCTGAAGCAATTTGGAATCAATGACACAATTTTGTTTTGTATCATATCATCTTGATTTTATGTATAAAATAAATCAAGAAATCGGTATTTGTACTTTAAGTAACTTCGAAGAAAGCAAAACTTTTCTGTATTCAATTACAGTTTTTAGTATCGGCAATAAAAAATAATAAATTACTAGCATAGTTTAAAACCTATGCTAGTTTTTTAATTTACAATCTTGTATAGAATTGGAATAGCATGTGATTTATTAATAATTACTTGTCAAAATAATCAATATATAGTAATGTGAAGAAAAATAAATATTTAATTTCATTTGTTTAACTCTTCTAAAGAATTTTATTATGTTCAAGAAAATTTTTAAAGTAGGAATTATCGTTGCAGTAGTTCAACTTTTTGGTATTATCGTATGTTCATATTTGCTTTTGTATAAAGTAAATATAGGACCAATTGACCTAAAATTGATAGGTAAGTTTTGTCTTTATGGGCTGAGTGTTGTTGTTCCGGTGTTGGTTGTTTCTGGTTTCGCTCATTTATTTTTCGACCCTATTGACCCACTAAAAAATGGGATAAAAAAGGAGTCGTATCGTAACAATAATCTTCACATCGTAAGATGAATTAAAGTCTTGTAACTTCGGTTACAAGACTTTTTTGATTAACCGAATGATATAAAACTTGAGCCAAACATTAGGTTAAATAAGGGGTTTTCAATAATTTAACTAATTTGTTTTCTTCTAATAATTAAGAATATACTAAAGGCTATATTTACAAAAGTCCAAACCAACGGATATAGTAAGGTAAGAATATTAAATTTCTCCAAAGCGAAGATACTTAAACCATGTCTGAAGGCAGTTAGCTCCCAAGTAAATAATGACTCATTAAATGGTTTTTTCCACGATTTTCTTATAGTTGGACCAAATCCAGAAACATCAGTAGCAACAAGTAAAATTATTGACCAGACGGGTTGCTTTACTACTAGCCAAAGAAAAAGTGCTATAAATGATGTGATTAAGAAAATTATATCTAGTTTTGTAATATCTTTTTCTCCATATTTTAAAGATAGAAAGAAAATAAAAATACATATTAAAGAAACGACAAGTGTAATCTATGCCCCGACTCCAGCTCCTCCGTGAACCTGTAAAGCCCAAGTTGTCGAACTCGCTATACTCCATATTAAGAAAGTAAAAGTATGAGGTATTGTTTTTCTTTTTAGTATATCTCGTACATACATTCCGTAACCTATAATCGAAAGAATGACCCCAAAAATACTAATTATGATTTTGTATTCCATGTGCACAGTATTATATCAGATTCCAAATCAATAAAATATCCCATTGGGTTATTATAAAAAACCTATGTAAAATATGTGTTAAAAATAATGTGACACTACTGGGACCGTGAGTACACATATTTGTCCTTACAGGACCAGTATACCTTTTGCATATTTTTAAATTAGGAATTTAAAAATATAAGCAAAAGATTTTCAATTTCCAGACGCTTTGTTTTCAAAGACAAAGCTTAGGGTCACGCAAAAAAAAGGCTTGTCCCTAAGACAAGCTCTTTTTTCTACGCGTGACCCTACTGGGAATTGAACCCAGATTACCGGCTTGAAAAGCCGATGTCCTAACCGTTAGACGATAAGGCCAAAATATAACTAAATTAGTATAACATTTTTATGTAATAAATCAAATATATATTTTTTGTATTTAGTTGTATATTTTGTAATTATGAAGCAATGGTGTAATATAAAGAAAAATTGTAAAAATGATAAAAAATGGTGGAAATAATTCAGATGAAGAGATTTATACTGAATATCATTATGAAAATAATGATTTGATTATCGCTGAAGAGATAATAAGACGAGCTAAAAACCTTATAATAGGTCTAAAAAGGATTAGAAGATATACTCTGATTACTAATAAAAGAAATAAAGAAAAAAAGAATAATTCTACTAAACCTTAATAAAATAATCACATATCATGTATGTGATTATTTTTAATATAACTGCATTTATAATATGTATTTTTTAAGTTTAATTTTACTAAAGTTTTGCTAAAGGTTATAATATTAAAATGATAAAAAAACAAATCGCACTAATAGTCCTAGATGGCTGGGGGTACAGAGAAGATACAAAAGATAATGCTATAGCAGAAGCTCATAAGCCGAATTTTGATGAAATATGGGCAAAGTACCCTCATACGACTTTAGACGCCTCTGCGTTTGCTGTAGGGCTACCTAGTGGGCAAATGGGCAACAGTGAAGTAGGTCATATGACTATAGGAGCAGGTAGACCACTAGATCAGGATTTAGTAAGGATAGACAAGGCAATTGAAGATGGGGAATTTGCAAAGAACCCTGCTTTTTTAGAACTTTTTGAACATATTAAAAAGAATGATTCAACTATACATTTGATGGGGCTTTTATCTCCTGGAGGAGTACATAGTCATATGAATCATTTATTCGCCTTCCTGAAAGTGTTAAAAGATAATGATATTAAAAAAGTTGCAATCCATGTTTTCACAGATGGACGCGATGTTCCTCCTCAGAGTGCAGTAGGGTATATAAAAGAACTTGAAGAAAGAATTAAAGAAATCGGTTTTGGTATTATTTCTTCAATAGAAGGACGCTTATATGCTATGGATAGAGATAATAATTGGGACAGACTCGCGAAAGTGGAGGAAGTTATCTTTAGAGGAGAAGGAACGATTTGTGATATAGATCCAGCTCTATATGTTGAGAACTTATATAAGCAAGGCATTGTAGATGAGCATATTGAGCCTATTATTTGCTTAGATAAAGATGGTAACAAACATATCGTTGAAAAGAATGATGGAATTTTCTTCTTTAACTTCAGAGCTGATAGAGCACGAATGCTAGCTCATAAGATAATTGAGATGAGAGATTCTATGAATATACTTCTTGTTACGATGACAGACTATGGGTCAGAATATAAAAGTCTAGTGGCATTTCCTCCTATTAAGATAGAGACAACTCTAGCGAAGGAATTATCTAATGCTGGATTAACTCAAGCACACATAACAGAGACAGAAAAATTCGCTCACGCTACTTACTTCTTAGATGGTGGAGTAGAGAAGCCTTATAAAGGAGAAGAATATATTCTCGTACCGAGTCGCAAAGATGTATTAACTCACGACTTAGCTCCTAAAATGAAGGCTAAAGAAATAGCAGATAAGGTAATAGAGCAAATACAAAAAGGAACTGATTTTATTTTTATTAATTTTGCGAATGCAGATATGGTAGGACATACAGCAAATGTTCCAGCCATCATAGAAGGGGTAGAAGAGATAGACTTGGAATTAGGTAGAGTATTAGAAGCATTACACAAGAATGGAGGTATCGCTTGTATAACAGCAGATCATGGTAATGCTGAGATAAATATAGACCAGATTACAAGGGAGAGACATACTTCTCATACTACTGATCCTGTACCATTTATACTTACAAACACAACTGGTACCCTACATAAGGGTACATTGGCAGATATAACTCCGACAATACTTAAGATACTAGACATTAAAAAGCCAGAATGTATGACAGGGGAAAGTCTTATAAATAATCAATAATTATGAATTAAAAATTAATAATTTAGACCTTGATAATTAGGGTGTTTTTGAGTATAATCAAAGGGTTGTTTATAGCGTAGAGGAGGTGTGGCTGAGTGGTTGAAGGCACCGCTCTCGAAAAGCGGCAGGGGTGAAAGCTCCTCGTGAGTTCAAATCTCACCGCCTCCGCAAGTTA
>CAIJLF010000038.1 GCA_903821415.1 uncultured bacterium
CGACTCTATGCTCGGCAGACTTTAGTAGCTCTACGGCGCCGAGTTCCTCAAAAACCTCTCCGATAGAGACCTCTATCAGCTCTACAAGCAGCACGCCATCACCTCCAAGTGAGCGTCTCCAGTAAGAGACTTCTATTTAAATCATACAAATTAAAATTTTCATTTGTGTTTGAAATATACAGTAAAGAAACAAACCGCAAATAATCTTCTTCATCATGAAAAATTTTCTGTTTACTATTTCCACGATTATAAATATGATAATATTCTCCTTTTGTAAAACTAACTTTTCTTAAAGACATGTAATAATTATATATCATACCTATACGTTAGGCAAGACCTAACGTATAAGGCATACTATAAAAAACTATCAGTATAGGTGGGTGGGTTTACTTTTCTAGATAAGCTAGCCAGTAGTCGCGCTTGTATATGCGATTATTGAAAGTAGTATAAGATGTCTTCTTTTCTAAATTTAAAATTTTAAAATACTTGCTATATGTTTTGGTAAAATCTTCTCTCGAGAAAACTCTTTCGGTAAGACCTATTTCTTTTATAATATATGTATCGTACTCCCTACCAGGACTTGCCTTCAATAAATTCTTTACATTCTTGTTACCATCCTTACAGAGAGCTCTTACAAAAAAATATCCGCCCTTCTTCATAACTCTCGATACTTCTTCTAGATAAATTCCTCTTCCCTTATCATCTAGAGAATTTGAAGAAGTTATATCTAGAACCACATCAATTGGACCATTTGGTATATCATACTTCTCTCCTATGTCCCCTAGTCTGTAATCAACAGTAACACCCATATCATGAGCACGAACTTTCGCTAAATTCAAAGCTGTCTTAGAAATCTCAATACCGATAACCTTATTACCAAGATCTGACAAATAATTAGAATTCCTACCTGTACCACAGCCGAGGTCAAGTATAGCCTTGTCTTCCACTCTAAACTTTTGTTCCTTTTTTAAGAACTTTAAAAAACGCAAAGTATCGGCCTGAGGGCCGTCGTTCTTCGTAACAAGTAATGGGTTCTTGTATTCCCTATCCCAAATGTTTCCTTGGTGTGCCATATTTTAATTCTAACACGATACGTTTTAATAAAACTAGATAGTCTCTACTATTATTGCATTTGCAGATATGTCTTTCTTGTCTTTTGAAGAACAGGCTATTATAACCACTCTGTCTCCCTTGGAAACTATCTTATTCTTTAGACAATACTCTCTGATATTCTTATATGCCTCTCTCGTCTCTTTATATTCATCTATCAAAAGTGGTAAACATCCAAAAGAAATATTTAACTGGTTGGAAGTAATAGAGCTTGAAGTCGCTGCTACTATCGTCGACACAGGCTTGTGGCGAGAAATCATGCGAGCTGTAAAGCCAGTCTTAGTCAGAGCTATTATAGCCTTTGCATCAAGATCATGAGCTATCTTAATAGCAGAACCAGTAACAGAGTCAGTAATACTACGCTGACCTCTCTCTACTGTAGGTATAACTTTTCTCTCAGGATAATTATGTTCTATATCGTAAGCAACTTTACTCATCATCTTAACTGCTTCTACTGGATACATACCTAGTGTCGTCTCTTCTGAAAGCATTACGGCATCTGTCCCATCTAAGATAGCGTTCGCTATGTCGGAAACTTCAGCACGAGTAGGAACTGGACTCTTGATCATAGACTCGAGCATCTGAGTAGCAGTGATGACGAACTTGCCTGCGTCATTACATTTCTTTATAAGCATTTTTTGTATCATAGGAACTTTCTCGGCTGGTACTTCGATAGCCAAGTCTCCACGAGCAACCATAAGGCCATCGCAAAGTTCTAATATCTCATCGATATTCTTAACAGCTTGAGGGGTCTCTATCTTTGCTATTATCAAAGCTTTTGACTTTCTTTTATTTAAAATAGTACGGAGATCTATAACATCCTCTGGTGTTCGGACAAATGAAAAAGCAAAGAAGTCTACATTGTTCTTAATACCGAAGTCTATATCTTTTATATCTTTCTCTGTAAGAGACTTTATGGATAGGTCTGAATCTGGAAGATTCACACCACGGCGACCCTTTGTATCTCCTCCTACTATTATCTTACATACAACCTCGTCACCTTTTACACTTATGACTTCGAATTTCTTTTTACCATCATCTACCATTATCTTATCACCCTTCTTAACTTCTTTTGGAAAAAGTGGATAATTTATCGAAACTATTTTCTCGCTACCTATTATCTTCTTTGTAGTAATAGTTATAGTATTCCCCGCCTTTAGATCTACTCTCTCTGTAGAAAACTCACCCAAACGAATCTTAGGTCCTGAAAGGTCTTGCATGATAGCACCACCTATACCGGTCTCCTTCATAGCTATTTTAAAATTATTAACTTTCTCTTGATGCTCTTTAAAATCTCCGTGAGAGAAATTTAAACGCATAACATTAAGACCTCCTTTTAGAAGCTTTGAAAGCATCTCCACAGAAGTGGTGACTGGACCTATGGTCGCTACTATTTTTGTTTTTTTGATCATTGATAGATTGATTGATTAGCCAATAAAATAAATAGACCCTATACTGTAAGGCCGAAAATATATGCTTGTATTATAGCATAAAAACCATAAAATTCAAAAATGTGAAATTACTATTAATAATGATATAATTTGAAAACTAATTCTTTATTTTTATGCCTGACGTCGCACTACTCACACACCTCTTAATAAAATTCGCATGGCTAGGAGACTGGCTCTTCTTGGTGCTGGCATTTATAGAATCCGCTCCTGTAGTTGGAGTATTCATCCCTGGAGCTACTCTCATATCTGTCGGGGGATTCCTAGCATCTCAAGGAATCCTAAATGTATGGGATATAATACTCTTTGCTTCTATCGGTGCTATACTCGGAGACTTCTTCAGCTACTCGTTGGGAAGATGGGGTGGAGACTTTATAAAAAGAAAAGGAATCATCAATAGAACCCTTATTAGCCACGGAGAAAAGTTCTTCGCTAAATATGGAAATAAAAGTATCTTCTGGGGTCGCTTCTTTGGTCCTATCAGAGCTATTATCCCCTTCATCGCCGGTATATCTAGGATGAAAAAACGCTCTTTTATTTTCTGGAATATTCTAAGCGGAATCAGTTGGGCAATGCTAAATGTTTTCCTGGGTCACTTCTCTGGAACATTAGTTGTGACTATCTTCAAAAGATGGTCAAACAAATTGACTTTTGTCTTGTTCATTCTTTTGATAATAGCTATCTTCTACTGGCTAATAAAAAAGAAAGGCAAATCAATCAAAAATTCATTCCGCGCTGATAGCTTCCTCCTTGTTGAGTACCTCAATAGTAAAAAATGGTTCCAATATCTGATGGAACGCTACCCCTTCATCGCTGACTTTTTCAATGAAAGCAAATACGCACCTGAGAAGTTGCTAGCTGGTGTACTTGTCTCTTCATTTCTAATTCTTGTATACATCCTTATATTAATTCTAGATATATTTTAATAATATTTAAAAATATCACTAATAGTATCTTCACCTGTTATGTGGAGCTCTGTAATGGCGCGAGTAAGGGCTACATAGAGTAGATCTTTCTCTATCCTCTTCCTCTCTTCTATATGCTTTGGGAGAACATCTGTGTCGTGCTTCACTTCAAATGATTTCTTATTTATTCCTACAATAAAGACTATATCGAACTCCACGCCTTGAGACTCGAGCATCGTGAGTACATGAATATTCTTCATACCGCTGAATTCTTTTTCAAATGGTAATAAGTAAGATTCATCTTTCGATAAAATTCCTATACTTCCCTTCTCATACTTTTGGATATACTTTAAGATATGTTCTATCTCTTCCTCTTTTCTATTCATTACTTTTTCTACAACATCCGGACCTTCCTTTACTCCTTCTGGTATAACAACCTTGTAGCCGAGGCTACCTATGTAAGAAAGGATATTCTTCGTATTCCTATAAACCTTATCTAGCCTTATATTCCTATCTGGAGCAACTTTTTCACCCGTTTCTTCCCAATCTCGTATAGTTCCTAACTTTACCTGCTGAGCTATGTCGCCTATATAAACTACAGAATTCAGATCTTCGATCTGGCAACTTTTGAAGATACGCAGCTGTTCCGGTAGATAATTCTGGAATTCATCTACTATCATTAGTGAATACGAAGCCAGAGTCTTCTCTATCTTCTTTACTATTTTATCTTTTACAAAAGTTTTATACTCTCTCTTGGTCTCAAACTTTCCATACTTTGCAAAATGTGACTGGAGCAATATAACCAGGTCAAAACGATCTAAACTTTTCTCTTTCTTCTGTACTTCAAATAATTTTAAATTATCTTTTGAAATAAATGAATCATATTGTGAATTCAATATGCTCGCAATACTCTTGTTCCATTGCGATATAGGTCTCTCTCTTAATGCTCTCAACTTCTGATATTCATATAAATCTTTTTCTTCTTCGCTCTCTCCATATCTCTCTACATAAGAATAATCATTTAGTCCCAGAACCTTGAATCCCCACTCTGAGAAAGTCACTATACTTACATCGTTGATACCGAGACCTGGGAGAAGTGTCCCAAAATATTCCTTAGTTCCTTTATCTTGAACAAAAACAATAATTGATCGAGGTGGATAAAATGAAGAAGTATCTGGAGCCTGGGTAAGATATGCGACTCTGTGTAGAGCAAGGGTCGTCTTCCCTGACCCAGCAGGGCCTGAGATAACAAGTGGGCCCCTGTGACTAGCACGGATGACTTGATCCTGAGCCTTCTCTATCTGTGCGACTATTTCAGGGAGAGCAAACTCACTCTTCTGCCTGGTGAAATGTTCTTGATAAATTAACTCTCTTGGTTTATCCTTTTCCTCTCTTGCAAAGAAAATAACTTTCCCGTCTACTATCATATACTGCTCTTTTTCTTTTATATAAACTACTTTTGTCGTTCCATCAGGAAGTCGGTACGATGCCTTCCCTGGAGATTCAAAACGGATGGAAGCAACAGGCGCAACCCACGAGTAGATAGACTCTTCTGAGAATTGGTGCTTGGCAAAA
>CAIJLF010000039.1 GCA_903821415.1 uncultured bacterium
CACAACTAAATAAAAATATTTCAAAAGATTCAATATTGTCTCAACTTTCTCAAGTAGGTTGGAGGATTGAAGATATTGAAGAAGGTTTTTCTAATATAGAATCATCTATTGAAGAAAGTATTCCAAGTTTAAATACAATTTCAGAAAATGAGGTTAATGATCTTTCCTCTACTGTTGATACAGATGATAAAGAAGTTAAAAAAACCTTCGATAAGTACCGCGAAATGCCAGAAGGGGAAGAATCTCTATATGAAAAGAATCTAGAAAAAGTAGAGCCAGTAAGTAGTTTAGAAAAGCTTAAAATCTGGGTTCCTACTACAATGAAAACACCAGAAGTTGTTCAAACACCAGAAGTAACTCCTGTCATAGTTGAAATAAAACAAAACAGTATCGATGCTTTTCCTGTTACTTCAATAGAGTCATATAAAGTTGAAGTCGAAAAATCATCTGAATCACATCCTTCCGTTATCGAATTAAATAAAATAGAACTACCTAAAATAGACATACCAGAAGTAGTAACACCAAAAGTTGAAATATCAATTGTAGAAAATAAAAAGGATGATTTAATTCCTATTATCAACAAAACACCAAATACCTATACCCCAGAAGTTAAAGTAATATCAAAAGCAGAAAGTATGTTTGTTCCAGAGGAAAGTATTTCAAATGTTGTTAATATAAATAAAGCACCTATTGTATCTACTACAGAAATTAAAGTAGTACCAGAGGTGGAAAAAATACTCACACCAGAAAAAAGTGCCCCTACTTTCACTTCAGTAAGTATAAACACAAACCCAAAGATTGTGATGGATTCAGTTGTTCCTGTACAGAAGGTACAAACATTAGAAACTTTAATACCAATTAAACCAGCACAACCAATACAAACTTCTATTCCAGTTAAGCCAACACAACAAACACCACTACTGGTCCCTCTAAAAACGACTCAACCATCAGCACCAGCTAATTCAATACTTTCTCAGTTTGGTATGCCAAGCTCTTCACTTAATGGAGCTATGATATCTTCTTATTCACAGGCAGTTTTGGCTTCTAGTAGAGAAGGCGAAGTGGTAAAACCTAAAAAGATAAATATTTTTCTGAAACTAGGTATTGCAATATTAATAATAAGTATCATCAGTGGTATGATTTTCGCTTTTGTTGAGGGGTATTTGAAATTACCTGGATCAGACTTTAGTCTATCTGTAGTAAAGAAAGATCCTAAAGTAGTAATGATGAAAGCCCCTTCAGACTTTTCTATTTTAAAATCATATAAATCAGAAACAAATATTACCTTAACTTCTCCTTCTCTTTCAAATATTACAGTGGGTCTGTCTAGTGGGGAAGTAGTAACTTCAAAAGAAAAGGATTCTATTTCAGTCAATATAAAAGGATTAGGAAATACTACCAATGGTAAAATGAATACAGATTATCTCTTTACTCTTAAGAGCTCACTCTTGAAGAGTGATATCGTAAGTGATTGGAAATATGATGGGTCAAATCTATATGTATCAGTTCCAGACCTCAAACAAATTTTCGATAAAGATGCTCCAATACCATCTGTAGTTTCAATGGAGCCAAACCAGCTAGGTATGATTACAAATGAATTAGGAACTCTGACACAAGATGTAATTAAAAAAATAGACATTTATAATATTCTTTCTAATGACGTTCCTTTATATGTAAAGAACGAATTAGCTTCAATCTTCAAAGAATTTATCGGAGCACTAGAATATAGAGAGATGGAAAGTGAATTTATCCACGGGGTAGATACATACCATTATGAGATAACGGCTAGTCGTCCTGCAACCAAGAAGATGCTAGGTCAGATGGCTGAACTTTTAATAGCACAATTACCTCCTGATCAGAAGAATAATATGGATGAGGCGATAGGAGCTTCTGATATAAATTCTTTTGAGGTCTGGGTAGGTAAAAATGATCAAAATTTATATCAATTTAAATTTACTCTAAATATTCCATTATCAAAAGTCTTAGGATTAAACGACAGTGGAATCGCAGGTAATGAAGTTAAACTTGACTGGATGACGACTTTTTATGATATTGATGTAGAAAACAATATAACAATGCCAACCGATAGCATAAAAGTAGAAGATTTTGTAAAGGGTATTAAAGACACAAAAATAAAAAATATAATTACTGTTTTTAAGCCCGAGGCTACACTTTTGAAAAATGCTATAGGTTCATATGGACTTAGGTCTAATCCGATGGGGAGTTGTACTAATCCAAACCCTGGGTCTCTCTTCTCTCCTCAAGGGCATGCAAAAGGGGCAGATACTGCGATAAGTTCTATTTCAAATTCAATGATATCCTTACTTACAGCAACAAATGGAGCAGGGTCTTGTTATTCTACATCTGATGCATGGGCTCTATCTGCACCTTTATTTACATTAAAGACAAATAGTCTACCCACAGATATTCAAAGTGTCCCAGCTTTTTACTGTACAGATAGTAAAGGTATAGTAACTACTCTTTCTGCTGCTATAACAGGTCCATCCTGTAAATAACTAATAAAAAGATTATACCTAGATTTTTTAGGTATTTTCTGGTATAAATGGGTAGTTGCTGTTATTTATTAATAGTAATTTAGATATGGTGCTTATAGTGTAATGGTTAGCACTAGAGTTTGTGGAACTCTCAGTCTGGGTTCAAATCCCAGTAGGCACCCCAAACGGTATCTAATATAACCGAGTTCGGTTGATTGGATATCATTGCAGGAATCTCGGCAATTTGTCGGGATTTTTGCGTTTTAGGGGCAATCTTAGATTTTGATTTGCCAGCTATGAATGGTGTAAATTCTACGGCCAAGTCGGTTATGATTCTCGGACCGGCAATCTCTTTGTATTTTTTGGTAAAGACCATGTCCTCGGCTTGCATCAGACCTCTGATGATCGGTGATGGTATTACGGTTTGGATTTTTTTGTCGGCTACTTCAAACCTCTCCCAGTAAAGGCCAAGGAATAATCGTTTCATTTCATCTGGTGATTTGGTATAGGCTTCGTAAGCGTTGCGGACGAATAAGAGCATATCTTGCAGTTCGTCAATTCTCATATTGAGTTTTTTATCTTGGGCATACAGTTCGTCTTGCAATAGCTCGAGCTGTTCTTTGATTTTTACTTTTACTCTGGAGAAGTCGTCATCCGTGATAAGTCCGGCAAATAG
>CAIJLF010000040.1 GCA_903821415.1 uncultured bacterium
GTCTCTATCAATTCATTTAGGTCTTGTTTTGTTATTGGAAGAATCTGTTTAACATTTGGTTTTTGGTTTAAGGCAGAAATGAAGTCAGTATAGGCGATGTGAACTTTTTTATAGGTACCTTTTTTAAATTCATCAATTATAATTTTCGAAAGTGGCATTATGTCAGAGAGGACACTATTGTCAGGTAAATCCAAGAATGAAGCTATGACAGATGAGCCAGTGCGGCGCATGGCATGGTCTCCCTTCTTGCCAATTGTTATTATATCGAGATCATTCATATTGATTTGTTTAAGAGAAGCTATTGATTTCTTTATGACTTGAGAATTATATGCACCACAAAGCCCACCATTTGATGTTATAAGTACAAATAAAGTTTTTTGTTTACTATTTGGAATCTCTTTGAAGAAAGGACTTGTCGTCTCATCTAATCTTTCGGAAAGTGAAGTCAATAAATCCCAAGAATAATTGGCATATAGTCTTGAAGATACAGCCTTGGATATAGCGCGTTTCATCTTTGAAGCCGCTACGAGTTCCATCGCTTTTGTGATCTTCTTTGTGTTCTTCACACTTTTTATTCTTTGTTTTATTTCTTTTGTTCCTGCCATATTTATTTATTAAAACTTGCTACGAAATCAGTTATTGCTTTCTTAAGTTCTGCTTCACCTGCCTCTGTCCACATGCGTGTGTCGGTAACTTCTTTATAGAAAGTTTTCGCATTTGAGGCTGCGTATTCTGCAAGTCCACTTTCAAATTCTTTTACCTTCTCAACTTTAACTTCATCTATGAATCCATTGATAAGAGCATAGAGAGTTACGATTTGGTCTACAGTTCCTACTGGAGCATACTGAGGCTGCTTTAAGACTTCCACTGCTCTCTTTCCTCTTTCTAGCTGCTTCTTTGTACCTTCATCTAAGTCAGAGCCGAATTGTGAGAAAGCTTCAAGTTCACGGAACTGAGCAAGGTCAAGCTTGATCTTACCAGCGACTTTCTTCATAGCTTTGATCTGGGCTGTACCTCCTACACGTGAGACTGAAAGTCCAACATTCACAGCAGGGCGAATACCTTTATAGAAGAGGTCTGTTTCAAGGAAGATCTGTCCATCAGTAATAGAAATAACGTTTGTAGGAATATATGCAGATACGTCTCCGGCTTGAGTCTCGATGATAGGTAGTGCAGTGATTGATCCTCCTCCGTATTCTTTATTCCTCCTACAAGCACGTTCAAGTAAACGAGAGTGCAAGTAGAAAACATCTCCAGGGTAAGCTTCACGACCTGGTGGACGGCGAAGCAAAAGTGAGATTTCACGGTAAGCCACTGCGTGCTTTGAAAGATCATCATAAATGATTAAAACATCTTTTCCTTGATCCATAAAGTATTCAGCGATAGATACTCCTGCGTAAGGTGCGATGTATGCTAGAGCTGCTGGTTCAGATGCTCCTGCTGAAACGATGACAGTATATGCCATAGCTCCACCTTCTTCTAGTCTTGTCTGAAGTTTACGAAGTTTTGAATCTTTCTGACCGATTGAAACGTAAACACAGATCATATCTTGACCTTTTTGGTTTAGGATTGTGTCAATAGCGATAGCAGTTTTCCCTGTCTGACGGTCACCAATGATAAGTTCACGCTGTCCACGGCCGATAGGGATAAGAGCATCAATAGCTTTGATACCAGTCTGAACTGGTTGGTCAACTGAAAGACGAGTGATAACTCCAGGAGCAACTTTCTCAATAGGGTTTCTTTTATCAGTTTTAATAGCTCCTTTACCATCAATAGGCTCACCTAGAGCGTTTAATACTCTACCGATCTGTAAGTCAGAAACTGGAATTGAGAGGATTTGGCCTGTAGCTTTCACAACTTCTCCTTCGTGGATTTTAGAAAAGTCTCCAAGTATGATGATACCCGCTGTGTCTTCTTCTAGGTTTAGGGCTACTCCTACAGCTCCTCCTTCAAACGAGACCATCTCTGATGCTTTCAAGTCAGCTAGTCCTGAGACACGAGCAATACCATCAAATATCTCAACGACATGTCCAACTTTCTCAACCTTTACGTCTGATTGGAATTTTTCTATCTGCTTTCTTAAATTTTCTACAATGTGATTTTTGGTAGTCATGTTAGTTTTTTATTAAATAGTTTTTTAATTGATGTATTTTGCTTGATAATGTTGTATCTATGGTGTCATCCCCTATCTCAATCTTGATTCCTCCTAGTAATTTTGGATCTACTTCTTGTTCTATAATTACTTCATTTGCTTTATATTTTTTCTTTATGAAATCTTCTATTTCTTTTTGCCCTTCATCCTTTAACTTTTCACTAGAGCTGATTTTGGCTTTTACTATTCCATTATTCTTATTTATTATTTTTTCTAATTCTTCAAGTATTTCTTTTTTCTTACCAAGTAAATTCTTGTCTTGCAGGAATACAACGCTCTTCTCTAGTATAGAGTCGAGTTCTTTACCCTCTTTGTCTAGAGAGGAGTCGTATATCGCATATGCTAAATTTTTAATTGAAATACTTGCCATAATTTATATTTTCTTTATCTGTTCTAATGCTTTTTTATCAAAATTTTCATCTTTGTGTGATTCAAGTAGCTTCTCTGTCGCCTTTACAACTAGTGACACTATCTCGCCTTTTGCTTCTTCTATTATCTTTATTTTCTCTGATTCCAATGATTTCTTACCAGAAAGGATCAAATTCTCTACTTCCTCCTTTGCATTTTCTATCATTATTTTCTTCTTATCTTCAGCATCCTTCTTGCCTTCTAGGAAGATTTCATGAGCTTCTGTGCGTGCTTTAACTATGATTTCATTGTATTCTTCTTGAGTTTTAGCAAGTAAAGCTTTGTTGTTTTTAGCATCATTTAGACCTCCTTCGATCGAAGTAGTTCTCTCAGACATTATTTTCTTGATTGGCTTTAAAGCAAAGAAATAAATAAGCAGAAAAATCAAGCCGAAGTTAATAGCTTGAGCGATAATGATTTTCCAGTCGATATGAAATGTGGTTATAAATGATTCCATGATTTAAATAATTAAGAATTAATAATTACGAATTACAAATTTAAGAAGTTTTTGCTCCTTACTCCTAGTCACTTGTGATATCCCAGTCCGAATGAATGATAGAAATTCGGACGGACAAGGAAACAAATGTCTAGATGTAAATAGTAAAAACTATTTAATAGAAAATGCGATAACAAGTGCGTAAATAGCGATAGCTTCAGCAAAGGCTGAGGCGATAAGCATAGGTACGAACACTTTTCCTGAAGCTTCAGGATTGCGTCCGATAGCTTCCATGGCTTTTGCACCGATCATACCGATACCAATAGCTGGTCCGATAGCTCCTAGTCCAATAGCGATTGCTTTTGCAAATAATGCTGCTGCTGCTGCGTCCATATATTTATTTATCCGACTTTCGTCAGAACAATTAACTAATAATGTTTGACCTTTAAACTAATACTTCTTTTGCATGCTTGCCTTCCTCCTCTTCATGTTCTTCGTGATCTTGCGCTGCTATCGTGAAATAGACGAGCGTTAAGATTGAAAAAATGAAGGCTTGGATAAATCCGACAAACAGTTCAAGTCCCATGAATGGTATAGGTAGTCCGTAAGCTAGAATCGCACTCATAGACATGAGTAGAACTTCTCCAGCGAAAACGTTACCGAATAATCGGAATGATAGTGAAGCAATTTTTGCAAATTCTCCGACTAATTCAAGAATTCCGACGAAAAACATAATAGGAGCAGAGATCAGTATAGCTGGCTCCTTTCGTACTTTGGTGACTATTTCACCAAAGGCCTTTAGATTAACATATTTATTGAACATTTTCCAGAGACCGATAGATAGGATTCCGAATATGTTTGCACCTATAACAGACATAATTCCAAGAGAAAGAGTTGTATTGATATCTGCAGTACCACTACGTATGAATGGTATGAAAGCTCTTCCGTGCTCTGTCGTCTCAATTAGACCAAATCCGCCTAAAGGTAAGATCCCTAGCCAGTTACTTATAAGAACGAATATAAAAATTGAGAATGCGAGAGGAAATACTTTGGCTGTTATCTTCTTGCTACCTGTTACTTGGTCTGCCAAGTTCATAGCTCCTTCTACTAAAACTTCGAATACATTCTGTATTCCTTTTGGTATTAATTTTGCTTTTACTTTTATGATAAGAGTCAATATCAAAACTATGATAACTACTATCCATGTTGTAAATAATGAATTGGTTATCTGCATACTACCGATATGACCTATTGGCTCTGCATATAATGTTGACTCGTGAGAAATCTCTTGTGATGCTGTAGAAATATTTGCGATTTCGTTTATTTGGTTTTGATTTATATTTTCTTCCATATTTTTATTTATCCATGTACTTTTTAGAAATTCGGACGATTGCGATCATTGATAGTGTAAATGATATAGCTAGAGATACACATAGAATCCAAGGTGTCGTGTTGTATTTAGTATCTAAGTATTTACCGATAATCAAACTAAATATAACTGGGCCGATAATCCAACCTGATACCCTGCCGAAGACCTGTAAATATTCACTATTTAACAATGACTGCTTTTGTTGTTTATCTTTGTTATTTTCCATAAAAAGAAAAGGCTTAAAGCCTTGTACATGTGCTTGGACCGCGATTACGCTTATCTTCCCCTA
>CAIJLF010000041.1 GCA_903821415.1 uncultured bacterium
AGGTTGATGTCGAAAGAAATCGGTTTTGAGATTTCAAATGAAGCCTTAACACACCTAGCAAAAGAAGGCTATAATCCACACTATGGAGCAAGACCTCTTGGAAGATTGATACAAGACAAGATATTAAACCCAATTGCAAATTTAATAATAAGTAAGGGTGTGAAGAAGGGGGATACTGTAAATGTAGATTTGAAGGAGAAAGATTTAGTTGTTGAATTAAAAAAGAAAAAAGTAGTTTCAAATGTGAAAGTTATAAATAAGATAAATACTAAATAGTTTTCGATAAAATTTCTGGCTGAATATAGTCAGGGATTTTAATTTGACCAAAAAGCGGGTAAATGGTAATTTAAGATAAACTAAAAAATAAATTCGATTATGGGAAAAATTAGGGTGTACTTCGACCGGCCAAACGAGTATAAGTTCAGGCTGGATAATTTTGTGTTCACTGATTACAGTGAACCCTTGTTGCTCTTTAAGGCAACAGAAACTTTCAGGATATTTCTGTTTGTAGGAATAATATTCCGTAAAACATCGAAAAGGTTGTGTTTAGGATATTTCAATGAACATAATCATTATGATTATCTTTCAGTATCGCTGGAAGAAAAGGGATCTTATGAAAACCTTAAAAACGCATTAAATTTCCTTTCAACAAATTTTAAAATTATTAAAACTGTAGATTTGAAATACGCATATTTATGGTCTAAAGGAGAGGTTGATTTCAGAAAAGGAATTTTTGATGTCAGTACTCTGGGGAATAAGGATATTAAAATTTATATGAAAGACTCGAAACCTAAAAAATTAAGTTTGGTCGGTAAAGTGTATCGTGCATTCTTAAGGAGTAAGTATTGGAAGTAAAATTCTTAAGTAAATATTAAATAACCCTTTGTCTACTGGACTAGGGTTATTTTTTTTGGTTGGACTGAAATTACGCTTTTATATACATAAGGTAGGACCGCGAGTACTTTTTTTGAGGATTATATAAGAACGGGTTGGACCGCGAGTACACTTTTCAAAGCTATATAAGGATGGGTTGGATCATGAGTACATGTTTCGGTCACAAGTATTTTTCTTCTGAAAAATCTCGCGACCCCGACTCGCACCGTCGTGCTCCGTCTTTCGAATCCAACCCGACGCTACTAGAAAAACGGCAATGAAGCCGTTTTTCGTATTTGTGCGTCGGGTTGGTTTCGAACCAACGAAGGCCGAAGCCGACAGATTTACAGTCTGTTGTGATAGACCACTCCACCACCGACGCATGTATTGTAAGGCCTTATACTCTCTGCCTATTCCTTTCTACTAAACAAGAGTATCATAAATATTTAAATTTTTCAACATTAAAAAAATATGCTAAAATAGAAGATATGTCACAGCTTTATAGTAATTCAATTTTTTGGATAGATATAGAAAAGGTTAAGCCAAATCCTTTTCAGCCTCGTCGTGAATTCGACGAAGCACGTTTACGAGATTTAGCAGATTCTATACGCCAGTATGGTATCCTGCAACCACTTACAGTGTCCCGTATAGAGATAGTTAAAGAAGACGAAGGTATAGTTGTAGAATATGAACTCATAGCAGGAGAGAGAAGACTTCGAGCATCTAAGATCGCAGGACTTACACAAGTACCTGCTATTATACGTGTAGGTGATGACAATATGGCAAAGCTAGAACTTTCTATTATCGAGAATCTTCAACGTGAAGATCTAAATGCCGTAGAGAGAGCTCGCGCTTTCTTTAGACTAGTAGAAGAATTTAAATTCACTCACACACAGATAGGAGTAAAGATGGGTAAGAGTCGTGAATATGTATCAAATACATTACGTCTCCTTGCTTTACCTCAGGAGATGCTCGATGCACTTTCTGCAGGGAAAATAAGTGAAGGGCACACTCGTCCTATCCTTATGCTCTCAGATAGGCCAGATGAACAGTCTGTGCTATTTAAAGAGATAATGTGGAAGAAGCTCACTGTCCGTGACGCTGAGAAGATTGCTCGTAAGATAGCATTTGATAAGGTTCGTAAAAAGGAATATATTCAGGATCCAGAAATAAGTGAAATAGAAGGGAAGCTCCAGGAGACACTAGGAACTAGAGTTCATATTGAAAAGAAAGAAAATGGTGGATATATTACGATTGATTTCTTCACAAACGACGATCTTCGAACCATCCTAGATATTATTAAATCAAAAACAGAAGGTGGTAATCCAAACTTAATGCTAGAGAAATTTCTTTCTCAAAAAGAAGCTGAAGGAAAAGTAGTGGAAGATAAAGATTTAATACAAGAAAGTATGGCAGGTGCCACTTTAAGTCAGATTTCAAATACAGATGATATAGTAGAAGAGAATAAATATGAAGAAGATAATCTACTAGATGACCGAACTAACGAAGAGATAAAGAAGGCAGAAGAAGATGTAGACTTGTATAATATTAAAAACTTTTCACTATAAAAACAATAAAAGCCGTATACCTACGGCTTTTATTGTTTTTAATTTTTACCAAATGATAAGAATTTAGAGAGGAGACTGTGTTGCTTTAGATAAGCATTTATTTCTCTTTTGGCAAGATTCGTCTTTGTATAATCTAACCATTTGGATGATGGATTAGTATTTTTATTTACTTGGATCTCTACTATATCATGTGTTTTGAGTTTAGTTCCCAGAGAAGCATTTTTACCATTTATTTTGGCTCCTTGTATATGATTGCCTATGTCTGTATGAATAGCATAAGCAAAATCAACAGGAGAAGAATCTTCAGGTAAGTCTATAACTTCTCCTTTGGGAGTAAATACGAAGATACGGTCATGGAAAAAATTAAGTTTTATTTTCTCTAAGAATTTTTCGGGCTTTTCTTCTTCGTCTTCTTTATTTAAGTCTTTAAGTTTACTTATCCATTCAAATTGTTCGATCTCTGATTTTCTATTATCAGATTCCTTTATTTTATAAATAAAGTGGGCAGCGATACCGTTTTCAGCATTTTCATGCATCTGATGAGTTCTGATTTGAATTTCCACAATACCTCCTGTGCCAGTAAATATAGTAGTATGGAGACTCTGGTATCCATTTTCCTTTGGCATTGCTATATAGTCTTTAATACGATTTGGAACTGGTGTCCACTCACCATGTATTATCCCTAGGACATGATAGCAATCAGCTATAGTATCTACCATTACTCTCAGAGCTATGATATCGTATATCTTGCCTATGTCCATATCATATTTTTGGAGTTTCTTCCAGAGAGAATATAAATGTTTCTGTCTGTAGTCTACTTTTGTATTAAGGATATTTGCTTCTTTTATTTTTTCTTTAATTTTATCTCTCACTTCTATTAGATATTTTTCTTTGGCATCCTTTTTTTCAAGAAGTAATTTTTTAACTTCCTCATATTCTTTAGGATAAGCATATTCAAAAGCTGCGTCCTCTAGTCTGCCTTTAAGACGACCCATTGATAGTCTATCTGCGAGTGGTGCATATATCTCAAGAGTTTCTAAAGCTATACGTTTTTGTTTGTCAGGGCGTATATGTTTTAGTGTTTCTATATTGTGTAGTCTGTCTGCGAGCTTAATAGTAAGGACACGCATATCTTCAGCCATAGAGAGGAAAAATCTTCTTAAATTTTCAACCTTACGCTCAACACCTTTATATCTGACAGTTCCAAGCTTTGTTACACCTTTTACAAGTGAAAGTATTTCCCCTCCGAATTCATTTTGTAGTTCTTCTTCTGTAGTTGATGTATCTTCTATGACATCATGGAGTAACCCTGCGGATATTGTTTTTTCTTTCATACCAAGCTCGGCTAGATTTTTTGCAGTAGCAAATACATGATTAAAATAAGGTTCACCGCTTTTACGGAGTTGACCATCGTGAGCTTTCATAGAAAAATCATAAGCCTTTTGAATAAGAGCTTTATCAGCCTTTTTAAGATTTTTTGATGCATTAAAAATTTCTTCTATGTCAGGTTTCATTTTGGTATTATATAAAAACTAGTTTTTTTTAGCTAGTTCTTATAATATCCTTTATTTTTTCAATTTTATATCATCACCTAATTTATGAGGATTATGGTTTTTACACATTTTATTACTACATCTTTCGGGTATAGTCTTTGTGCCTTCCATCATGAGTGATTCGCAGAGGTCACAAATGTTTCCGGTAGGTTTTGCTTTTATAGCATTTTTACATTCAGGATAGTCACTACAAGAATAGAATATTCCAAATCTACCTCTTCTCTCCATCATCTTTCCTTTTTTACACATAGGACAAGTGATGTCTGTCATTTTCTTTTTTAATTCTTCCTCGTCTTGTTTTATAAATTTGCATTTTGGATACCTTGAACAAGATATGAAGCTTCCGAATCTACCTTCTCGAATTACTAGCTTTCCTCCTCCGTTCTTTCCTTTTTTATCTCCACAAGTAGGACACATCTCACCAGTCTCTTTTGGTCCTTCAAGTACATTTCCTTCTATAGTACGAGCTCCTGTACAGTCTGGGTATTTAGCACATGAATAAAATTTACCTCCTCGAGAAAGCTTCACTATCATATTGCTCCCACACACTGGGCATAGGATATCGCTAGGAGCTTCTCCCATATTTGTAGCTTTTGCTAGTTTGTCTTTCTCTTTTACATCTTTTTGAAAAGGTATATAGAAATCTTTCAAAGTTTTCACATAATCTCTTTTTCCATTTGCTATATCGTCAAGTTCGTCTTCCATAGTGGCAGTAAAAGTATCACTTATATATTCTCCAAAATTATTCTCAAGAAACGATGATACGACATCACCTGTATCAGTGGGGAATAGCGTTCTTCCTTCTTTCCTTACGTACCCTCTATCTTCCAGAGTTTTCATAATAGAAGCATAAGTCGAAGGACGCCCTATATCACGAGCTTCGAGCTCTTTAACGAGGCCTGCCTCTGTGTATCTGTTTGGTGGTTCAGTAGCTTTTTCTGTACTGTTTAATTTAAGTAATTTTAATTCTTCTCCCACTATTACTTCTGGAAGCTCTACATCTTCACCACGTGCTCCTGTCTCACAGATGAGCCATCCTGGGAATAGAACTCTTGATCCATTTGCAGTAAAGTCAGGAATAGTATTCTCTTTTATGTTTGCAACGATTTTAGTTTTTAGTAATTTGGCGTCAGACATTTGAGAAGAGACGACTCTCTCCCATATTAGTTGGTAGAGTTTCTTTTGTTCTTCATTTGCTCCTGCGTGCAATTGTTCTACGTGAGTAGGACGAATAGCCTCGTGAGCTTCTTGGGCATTTTTGGATTTAGTTTTATAGATATGTTTTTCAGAATATTCTTTACCGTATTTTTTTTCTACAAGTGCGATAATTTGATTCTGAGCTACGATACTTAGGTTTGTGCTATCAGTACGCATATAAGTTATGAATCCTTGCTCATAGAGCTTCTGAGCTACTTGCATAGTGCGTGAAGGAGAGAA
>CAIJLF010000042.1 GCA_903821415.1 uncultured bacterium
AACACGAATCGTATAAGGGAAATTTATTTTCTCAGGAATAACTGGAGTGAGAGCTTTCTCTGCGAGGAATCCGTGACCCATCTCTCTTCTGTTTATTCCTCCGACACGTCCTGTTTCACCTCCTGAATATGGTGGAAAATTATAATGATGCATGAAACGTTTTTTTGACTCTGATTCCATACCTTGGACAGTGAGCATATCTTCTGGTCCTCCTAATGCAAGCACTGAAAGTACATGAGTTTCTCCTCTGTAGAATATTCCAGAACCGTGTAACACATCTGATATACCACCAGCTTTTGCAAAAAGTTTTCTGACTTCATCTACTTTTCTTCCGTCAGCTCTTATCCCTTGTAGGAGTGCCATTTTATGAAACGCACCATCCAAGTACAGGTGAAGGTAATCTTCTGAAGCACTTTTGATAGCATCATCACTTTCATCAGGATATTTTTCATTAAGAATATTATTCCAAAGATCTTCAGCTTCTCTTGTGACTTTTTTACTTTCGCTACTAAAAAGTTTCTCTTCTAGCATCGGTCTGACTTTTTCGTTAAAAATTTCTATCACAGAACTTTCTATTTGTATTTTCGGAAATACAAGTTTCTCTTTACCAAATTCTACTGAAAGTTTTTTCTGGAAGTTTTCCCACTTTGTTATTTCTACTGAGGCAATATCAAAGCACTGACCCATCTCATCTTCACTTAGTTCATATGACATAGCCTCAATCATATTTATAGTTTTATCTTTTCCACAAACAAGTAGATCAAGGGAATACACAGACTCATCAGCAGAGGGGATATAGTGATTTACTTTTAGAGATTGATCTTCCTTTGTCTTACTTATATGAACTGCACCAATAGGTCCATTCCAAGGAATGTTTGACATATGAAGTGCTATAGAGACAGCGTTTATCCCGAGAGCTTTTGGGTCTGTTTTTCCTACTGCGATAACTGTGACGATTACCTGCACTGCATTTTTTATATGATGATCAAATAGTGGACGGATAGTACGGTCTATCATACGAGCTGCGAGTATGGACTGATCACTGGGTCTACCCTCTCTCTTATTGTATTGACCTCCTAGAATCTTTCCTGCGGCGTAAAACTTTTCTAAATACTCAACGGTCAGATTGAAGAATCCTAAATTCTTACTTCCATCTTTTGAGATGACGGCTGTCGCCATAACTACTGTCCCCTCACTTTTTAATATAACTGAACCATTGGCTTGGTTTGCTAAATCAGAAAACATAGCGACAATATTCTTGCCACCGATCTCTACCTCGTATTCTTTACTTTCCATAATGTTTGCGAGCTAGTCTCCAGACTCTAGTTTTGAAACCCATATTTATAATATCTATGGCTTCAACTCTAATTGTCCGGAGATTAGCTTAATTACCTATTAATGCCTAAAGCATAGCAAAAAACTCTCCTTTTTCAAAGAGAGTTTTTTGCTAAGTATTCGTATTTATTTTTTTAATATATTAGATACTTTCTTGGATTAGCTGAGAGGTCAAGGAAGTCATCGGCTTGTTCTTTCAATTTCATGGAAGAACTTTTTCCGAATGATACGACTTCTACCTGGACTCCAGATGTACTCTGTAGATATTCTACGAGAGGGATAAAGTCTCCATCCCCTGCTACCAATATAACGGCATCCAGCTTGGGTGCCATCTTCATAATGTCGACAGCGATACCTACATCCCAGTCCCCCTTCTTTGCTCCTCCGGAGAAAATTTGTAATTCTTTTGTTTTGGTTTCTATGCCAAGTTTTGTTAGTGCGTCGAAAAAGTTTTTCTCTTCACCTCCTTCACTTGTGATAACGTAAGCTACTGCACGGACAAGTTTACGTCCTGCAACTGCATCTCTTAAAATTGCTCCGAAGTTTACTTTTCTCTTATATAAATTTTTAGCAGAGTGATAAAGATTCGAAGTGTCGATAAAAACCCCTACCCTCTGTTCTTTGTGTTTTATTATA
>CAIJLF010000043.1 GCA_903821415.1 uncultured bacterium
ATAATTTAATTAAAAAATAACTAATAATAAAACCAAGAAAGTATCCACCGATAATATCAACTGGAAAATGGACTCCAGCAATTATTCTAGAAATGCCTATTAAAATTGCAAAGGCTATAAAAATTAACCCTATTTTCTTATGATATAAGAAAATAGCAACTGAGACTGCCATAAAAAATGTAGCATGACCAGATGGGAAAGAATAATCTGTAGGTCTAAAAAATGGAACAATATTAGGAAATTCAGTAAAAGGTCTAGGTGTGTGAAAAATAATTTTCAAAAAAACAGAAGACAACCAAGCCAAAAAAACTGATAATACTACAAAAAATATTTCTTTCCATTTTATAATAAAATCTTGAAATACATTTTTTGTTTTCAAAACATCATGATGTAATAACAGAAAGAATAATGCCATCAATATCACAAAATATTGGAAATATTGAGAAAAGAAAAAAATCATTAAATCAAAAAATGGCGATTTGTGTGATAAATTGTATAGTGCAAAAAATATTGTATTATTCATTATGATTTATTATTAAGGTTTAAAAATTAAATACGACTTTGAGCTACTCTTAAAACATTCTCCAATAAAGTCGCGACAGTTACAGGGCCTACTCCACCTGGAGTCGGAGTAGCAAACGAGGATTTATCTTCAAATGATTCTAGATCTACATCGCCAACTACTGCACCATTCTCTTCTGACGTACCTGCGTCTATTATCACAACTCCTTCCTTGACCATATCGCCTGTAATAAACTTTCCTTTGCCCATAGCAGAAATGATAACATCGGCGGCTTTGATTATTGATTCACTATTCTCTGTCTTACTGTTCACTACTGTAACTTTAAGCGATCTAGACTCGAGCAAATGAGTGACAGGTAGACCGACGAGCTTGCCTCTACCCAAGACTACTATATTCTTGTCTTCTAGTTTTAGGTTTAGTGAGTCCAAAAGCTTCATACATGCTAGTGCTGTCGGATACCCTATACCTTCATTATCATTGTAGAAATTATTACTATTGGTAGACCCTAGGCAGTCTACATCGAGAGCTGGAGATATAGCATCTAAGACAGTTTGAACTTCTATGTGAGAAGGAAGTGGAAGCTGGACTATAATGCCACACATATGAGGAACTCTATTTAGATTCTCTATCTCTTCTATTATTTCTCCTGTGGTTGTATCGGCCGGGAAATTCACAGTTTTAAATTTGATACCGACTGACTCTGCAGCCTTACCTTTTATCCTGACATATGAAGATGAGACTGTATCTTCTCCTACTAAAATATCACAAAAAATAGGAGGAAAAGGCAAGCTCTCAACTTTGCTTTTTAATTCTTCCAATATTTCTCCTTTTATTTTTCTACCGTCAATAATATTCATAATTTTTTGTGTTTAGTGTTTTAGTAGATAATCAAAAATTTATCTCAAAATCAATAAAATGGCTTTAGATACGAGGCGCAGACGAGGATTACGACCTGAATGTAGTAGACCTACACGATGGAAGGAACCGGAGTCTGCAACGAAGTAGATGAAGTCATTTTACTGATTTTATTATATACCAAGAAACTCATTCCTCATATCATCCTTATGTGCTACCCTGCTATATCTATTCATACCCATCAGTATTCCTAACCCCATAAACTCCGTCAATAAATGCGAACCTCCATAGCTCATAAATGGCAAAGTAATACCTGTGACTGGCATTATACCTATGTTCATACCAATATTTACAATAAAATGACTCATGAAAAATATAGATAAACCTAGACCATAGAGTATCTCAAAATTGGTCGCTCCTAGTAAGGATATGTGTAGTATCCGCCAAATAATAAGACCGAGCAATAAAAACAAAAGCATAGCACCGACAAAACCCCACTCCTCCACAAAGGCTGCAAAGATAAAATCAGTTTGATATTCGGGTAGGAATTTAAGTCTAGATTGAGTTCCAAATCCTACTCCCTTCCCTACAAGCTGACCTGAACCTACAGCTATAGTAGACTGATATATATTGTAACCTGTACCATGTATATCATGCATAGGATTTACGAAATTCATAATTCTTTCCTTTTGATATTGATGAAAAACAAAAGACCATAAACAAATAAAAACAATGACTCCAATACTAGTAAGTATTAAAAAATATTTGCGAGATATACCTGAGACAAGAGTCATACCTATCCAGATGAAAAGTATAGTTATCGCACTACCAAAGTCAGGCTGAAAAAATACTAAAATGAATGGAACGAATGCATATAATCCTGATATAAAAATGTGTTTGAAATTGTCTATCTCTACATGACGGCGTGAAAAGTATTTGGCTAGCATCAAGACTACAACTATCTTCATCATATCTGATGGCTGAAAAGAAAATCCGCCTAAAGAAAACCAGCTTTTAGCTCCATTTGAAATATGACCAAAAATAAAAAGAGCAATCAATAAAATAGAAAAAATACTAAAAAGAGTAACTAAGACATCTGTTCTTTTTAAAAATCTAAAATCAATATAAGAAAATGCGAAAAATACGGAAAAAGAAATGATAATCCAGACAATCTGATGAGAGAAGTAAGGGGTTGCCTCTGTGAAAGACTTCATAGTTATAAGGCCAGCCAAAAGAACAGGTATCATAAAGATAACGAGAAGCCAGTCCACCCCCATAGTACTCCTATCTACTCTGTTTTGAATAAACGACATTGGTAACTCTGTATAAATTTGATAAATAAATTAGAAGGAAACAGTAAAAGGATCTATCTGAATAAGGACATCCTTTGTAATAGGGTCACTCGGTAATTCTTTGGGCCAAGTAAAATAAACTGGAACTTTATCATTACTCTTTACCCCGTCTGTTATTGTCTTAGAGGCATTGATAGCATTGTGATTAATATCATAAAGAATTACGACAACTTCAAAAGAAGGAATATCGTAGATGGATTCATTCTTTATAATAGCTGATAGACTAGGACTCTTCTTGTCTTCTCCCATAGTTATATTATCTACATAAAATGGAAGATTGTTCAAAGTGGGCTCTTTCTTAATCCACACAAATGGAGTAGTGAATTCAAATGTGACACTCTTTAATACTGCTTCTCCTGGGTCGAAAGTAGGTTCAAAAATCGCAATTTGTTTATTAGGTGGTATATAAGTAGTTCCTTCTCTGCGACCAATCAAACGATTTGAAGTATCATAAACTCTAAACTCGTATGAGACTTCAGTTAGTGCAGAATTCTTATTTTGATTCTCAACTAAGGCAACTAGATTGAAAGTATTGCCAACGACAGGAAAAGCTCTACTCCATAATACAACGGGTTCTGAAAGACCCTCCTTGCACATCAGTGAGCACATCCCGCCACAGTCTATACCAGTCTCAGTCCCATTCATAATACCATCAGAGCATGTCGGCTTCTTAAAGATTATGGGATATAAAATAACAGAAACTATCACCAGAAAAATAAAAGTAAATCCACCTAAATATTGTAACTTTCTTTGAGTTGCCCAATTCATAGGAATAGTATAGCAAAAAAAGACTTAAACTGGTAGAGCAAAAGAAAACATCTACCCCTTAAGGAATAGATGTTTTGATTTTTAAAGATGACTTTCGTGTAGATAAAAATGCTATCAATAAACACATTATCAACCCAGTCCCAGGATAAAGTTTTTCTTCTAGTGAAAAAGTTTTACCACCTAAAAAAGAAAGCAGGCTGGCTAAAGAAAAAACTAAATAGATACCTGTAGGGGTCAAAGAAGGATTTATTAATGTTTGAATTATTTGAGGAATACTCGCAATAAGCAAAGATGTAATACTTGCAATAAGAGCAAACCTTTCCCCCTCAAAATACCAAACAATAACACAGATAGAAACGAGGGCAGAAACCAA
>CAIJLF010000044.1 GCA_903821415.1 uncultured bacterium
AATATTTTTTTCGATTTTTTCAAATGATCATCAATGATGACATTTCTTTCATCTATACCGAGACCATCCTCAATAAAGTAATCAATCGGATACATCGACTTAACTACACTTCGTTCATCGATTGTAACGATCATTTGCGGGTTTTTGTAAACCCTTAATCTCAATTCCTCTATTTCATACTGAAAAGAGAATTTGTTGTTAGTAAGCCAGTTCTCTGTACATTCGTCAATCATAGTAATATTTTTTTATAAGTTTAACATTATTTTTTTCCTTTATATTATATGTTATTTTATTAAAAAGTCAATGGTTGGGGTGAATGATGTATATTGGTATAATATCGGTATAAATGAAAAATATAAATAAAAAACAACAAAAAAAATCGAATACTTTATATACTGGAAAAGGGGACAATGGAACGACAACTCTTTTTCATTGTGATCAAGGCAGAATTTCAAAAAGTACAGATATTATAGAGGCCCTTGGTGTTTTAGATGAACTAAATGCTTATATAGGGATAGTGAAAGTTTATTCTGAGATTGAGCAAATTAAAATAATGGTTAATACAAGGAAAAATTTATTATTTAGCGATATTTTAAATGATGTTCAACAAACTCTTTTTGTTATTCAGGCTGAAATAGCAGGTTCTCCAATCACAGTTAAAAAGAAAAATTTAAATGATATCGAGTCTATTATTTCTTACATAAGTGAGATACTGCCACCCATTACTTCTTTTACTGTTTCTGGAGGTAGTATTCTAAGTGCTGAGTTTGATTTCTCTAGGACTCTTTCTAGAAGATGTGAGAGAAGAGTGGTAAAGGTCAGAGAAGATGGAATTAGAAAAATAGGGAGTGTAACAATATCATATTTAAATCGTCTATCTTCTTTACTTTTTGCAATGTCTAGATATTCAAACCATCTTTTGTCTATAAAAGAAGAACACCCAAAATATTATAAGTAATAGTATAATATTGTTATGGATGAAGACTTATTACTAATAAATAGATTTCTAGGAGGAGATCAGGTTTCACTTAAAATACTTATAGATAAGTATACTTCTTCAATTTATAACTTCACCCAGCGTTTTACTGGTCCAATGTATGCTCCAGATGTTACCCAAGAAATATTTATAAAGGTATGGAGAAATCTAAAAAATTTTGATAAAAGCAAGGCTCAATTTAAAACTTGGCTTTTTACTATTGCCCGCAATTCGGTTACTGACTATTTAAGAAAAAGGAAGTCTATATCATTTTCATCTTTAAGCGAAGATAACTTTATTGAGGACAATATAGAAGACGAAGCAATACTCCCAGATGAAATTTATCAAAAGTTACAAGACAAAGAAATGCTTACAAATATTTTAAACGAACTTTCCCCAGACCATAGATTGATACTAACTCTTTATTATCAAGAAGATATGACATTTAAAGAAATAGGGGAAGTATTAGGAAAGCCACTTAACACAGTGAAGAGTAACCACTTGCGTGCTATTAAGAAGCTTAAGGATCTTTGCACCAAAATCTAATATAATTCGTATATACTAAAGTATGAATGAAAATCTATCAAAATTATTCA
>CAIJLF010000045.1 GCA_903821415.1 uncultured bacterium
CCAGGAAGACGACGAAGAGGAAGAAAAAGAGGAAAAGAAAGAAGATGAAATGCTAGTAAGGATAGAAGACACTTTGGGTAAATTAATTGAAGAAATAATAGAACTAAAAAAACAACAACAAGAAATGAAGAATAAAAAATAGAGCATTTAGCTCTATTGTTTATTTATTTTCACTAATCCTTGTCTTAGGATTTCTATTTTGCCTTCATTCATTCTTATCAAAGTCGAGGACTCACCCTTCTTCTCACCTCCATTTATATAAAAATCTACTTTATCGGCAAAGTACTCTCTAGCCTCATTTATGGTTTCGGCAGGTTTTTCTCCTTCTTTGTTGGCACTTGGGGCAACTATTGGACCTACATTTTTCAACAAATTATATAGATTCTTATTCCTTGGTCCTATCATACGAAAGGCAATCTCGCCTTTTCCCCTATGGATATATTTGAATTTTGAGTTCTTGCACACCAACAAAACACTTACTTTTCCAGGCCAAAATTTTTCCAAAATTTTGGCCTGGTCCTTATCTATCTTTATATCAAAAATATCCAAATCTTTTAGTGAGGATATAAGAACTATCAGAGCCTTACTCTTGTCCCTTTCTTTTATTTTATAAATCTTCTCAATTGCCTTTTTAGAATTTACACTCGCTACTAAACCATATAAAGTATCCGTAGGTAGTACTACAACCCCGTCATTGTTTAAAATATTTTCTGCTTTTTCATAATCTGATTTCATATATTTTTTAATTTTGTAGTAAGTTTAAATATTTTTTAACTTCTGCTTGTAGATGTGCTACACCATCACCTAGACCAATAAATTCTTCCGGACTAATAAATTTAAATTCAAGTCCTTCATTTCCTAGTGTAACATCTTCTTTTTTAATATTTAAATTTTTTGTAACTATAAAATATGCCAAATGTTCTTTGTATGTTTCATCTTCATACAAGTAACAAGAAATAATATCGTTTTCATTTATATCTATATTTAATTCTTCTTTCAGCTCTCTTTTAAAAGTCTCGAAAGGAGACTCTCCCTTTTCTCTTCCACCACCTGGCAAGTCTATATAAAGTGGAAAATTTTTAGTATTATTATCTCTTCGAATAACTACGATTTTATCATCAAAAAATACCATCCCTTTTATTCCTATGAAATCAAGATTTTTATTATAAATGTTCTGATCAATCATATAGACTAAATCTTAAATTCAATCACATCTCCATTCTTCACAATATATTCTTTTCCTTCTGTTCTCACCTTTCCTTTTGAGCGAGCTTCGCCATAGCTTCCTGACTCTAGTAAGTCCTTCCAGAATACAACTTCTGCTCTTATGAATTTATCTTTGAAGTCCGTATGTATAGCCATACCAGCAACAGGTGCAGTACTACCCTTCTTTATCGTCCAAGCTCTCGTCTCATCCTCTCCAGTTGTAAAGTAAGTATCGAGACCTAGAAGCTTGTATCCTTCAGTGATAAGACTATTGATACCGTCGTCATCTCCTCCAAGTTCCTTACGGAACATCTCCTTTTCTTCTCCTTCGAAGTCCATAAGTTCATGTTCAATCTTGGCATCTATAACTACATATCTTGAACCCATACTTTCTATGTAGTCTGTAAGCTCTTTGAAAATTTCAGGATTTGAGGTATCTAGATTCTCTGACCCCGCTCTCTTATTGAGTCCGTAGATGAATGGCTTCATACTCAATAATCCGAGCTGTTTTACTTTCTCTAATTCTTTTTCATTAAAGTCTATAGTATTCGCTAGCTTGCCAGCTTCAAGTACGGGAATTATTTTATTCAAAGCTTCTTCTTCTAGAATAAATTCTTTATCCCCACGTCTGACTTCACGAGCAATATTGTTCTTCCTTTTTACGGCAGTCTCTAGGTCAGCAAGAATTAATTCTAGATTAATTATTTCTATATCTCGAAGTGGGTCTATGTCGCCCATCACGTGTAATATCTCGTCGCCCTTATCACTTTTCAAGGGAAAGATTCTAACCATTTCAAGTATGGCATCTACCTCACGAATATTAGCTAAGAATTTATTCCCAAGCCCCTCCCCCTCTGATGCCCCTTTTACAAGTCCGGCAATATCTACGAATTCGATAGCGGCAGGTATAGTCTTGAGAGACTTTGAGAATTCTGAAAGCTTCCATATACGGTCATCAGGCACAGCAACGACACCAACAGAAGGATCTATCGTACAAAATGGATAATTCTCACAAGGAACACCCTTCTTTGTAAGAGCGTTAAATAGCGTCGACTTTCCGACGTTTGGCAAACCTACGATTCCGATTGATAGTGACATAGATAGAATATAACAGAAATACGATTATTTTAAAAGAAAAATAATATCTATATTTTTAAAAATACTGAAAGCCAAATCGGTTATTATCTAGACTTTTTTATTTGCTTCTGTTTGAAACAAAGGAGTGTTTTTAGCTTTATTTCTTGTATTAGAAAATCAAAATTTTTTCTGTAATCAAAACCAGATATTACTGAGTAACTTTTTATAGTTCTGAATATTTGCATTAATCCATCTTTACTTTTTTCTTTTACAACACTATTTATTTTTAACAAGCCCTTAAAAAGAGTAACAGTGGGTGCAAAACTTATTTCTAGAAACCCGTCGACAATCTCTTCGTGATTACTACCCTCAATTGTAATACCGGACTTGTTTTTATCAAGAGAAACTCTTAAGGTGTGAGTTATATTATCGTTTGATAAATTAACTTTGTTTTTAGATAAAACATCAAAATATATCAGCATTTGTTCTTTTTTCCCAAGTTCAAATAATTCATTTTTATTCATGTGTAACATACTTAAAAAGAAATCATTTGTAATACCTGCTTTCATAAAAAAATCTTTAAATTCTAAATATGTACCAACTCTGATATTGAAATAGTTTCTTATATTATAATTTAGTATCTTCCCATGTTTTGTGATATATGTAGTCTCCTCTGTCACAATTTTCCACCCATTTTCCAAGAAAAGCAAAGCAAATGTGGTTTTTCCACCTAAAGATGAATTGGTAAGGAGAATATTATCACTTCCATTACTTACCAATCCACCATGAATAGCATATAAATCACCATATGATAGATATGGTGATAGTAATAAAATATTAATCATGGTAAAAGCCTTTTTCTCGTTCTTTACTACAAGCAAACACTCATTGGATTCTGTGTTATAAATATAATAAAAATGATCATAACATTTAATTATGTAAAACTTATTATTGTATGTGCACTTAGCTTTGGAAGTATCATGAGTTGCTATATTAAATTTGTTTATGTCACTATTATTAGACCAACCATCATATAGAAATATAGATTCTATTTTTTGGAAAATATTTTCATTTTCTATAACAAAAGCACTAATAGTAGTACAACTATTATTATGAGAAGGCTTCAGTAATGTATTAAAAACACTACTGAATTCTTCCAAATGATTAGAACATAAAACATAATTACATGTAATATTCGTCGTCAGATTATCGCTCATCATTGTATGAAATGTATGATTTAAATCATCAGTTATAGTTTTAATACTATAACAAAATATTTCGGATAATTCTGTACTTAAGGTTATATTATTCATAGGGGCTTTAATCATCAATTATATTTATTTATGATATCATACGAAAATAATCTATCAATTAAATCACCCTTATCTACCATTTTATTTTCAGGATTATATTGGTCAAAAATTTCTTTCATAACATTATCGTCGACATAATTAAATTTTTTACGAAGTAAAACAACGTTGAATATTTCTAATATCTCTGGAAAAATTACAGAGACGTAGTTTAGTGTGAAGAAAACATTA
>CAIJLF010000046.1 GCA_903821415.1 uncultured bacterium
AAGCAAGTAGTGAAGAATGCAAGAGTCTTAGCTAAGGAATTGCAAAAGAAGGGCTGGCATATCATTTCAGGGGGTACAGATTCTCACCTTATCCTTGTAGATACATGGATGGATGGTAAGGGTATTCCTGGTAAGGATGCAAGTATAAAGCTTGAGAAGGAAGGAATTATCGTAAATATGAATACTATCCCTGGAGATACACGCTCTCCTATGGATCCTTCAGGAATTCGTCTTGGCACTTGTGCTGAAACAACTCGAGGGAAGAAAGAAACTGATATGGTGAAATTAGCGGCAAGAATGGATAAGATTTTGAGAAGTAAATAACATGTCAGACTTAAGTAAAGATATACAAGTTTGTGTAGGAGTGATGATTTTCAAAGAAGGGAAGGTTCTTCTTGGTAAGAGGAATGGAAAACACGCACCAGGAGAATATTCTTTCCCAGGAGGCAGGGTGGACTATATGGAAAGCTTTGAAGATGCAGTTAAAAGAGAGACAGAAGAAGAGTCCGGAGTAAAAATTAAAAATATCAAATTTCAGTGTTTAGCAAATATAGATAGATACTCTTATAGACATGATGTACTCACTGGATTAGTGGCAGAATGGGATGAGGGTATAGAAAGGACAGATCCAAATGAAAGGATAGGAGATTGGAGCTGGTATGATTTAGAAGAATTACCTCAGCCTATATTTTTACTAACAGCAATTTTAATTGATTCATATAAAACAGGAAAGAATTATTATGATAAAGAATAAAAAACAAAAACAAAAAGGCAAACTTATTGTTATAGATGGAACAGACGGAAGTGGAAAAGCGACGCAGGTAGATTTGCTTATAAATAGACTGAAGAATGATGGTTATGAAGTTAGAATGGTAGACTTTCCTGAATATTATAAAAATTTCTTTGGGGCTTTTGTCGGACACTGTCTTTCTGAACAATATTATAATTTCGTTAATATTCACCCGAAGATAGCTTCAGTTCTTTATGCAGCCGATAGATTTGAATCAAAAGATAAGATCGAAGACTGGATCAAGAAGGGCTATATAGTTATAGCGAATCGTTATGCGAGTGCAAACCAGATTCACCAAGGAGGAAAAATAAGTAATATAAAAAAGAGGCAAGATTTTATAAGATGGCTGGATGATATGGAACATAGAGTTTTCGGGATTCCTAGACCACATGTTGTATTTTATCTTAGCTTGCCTATCCCTTTTGTGGCAAAACTTTTAAAAGAAAGAAATAAAAATACAGATAGAGCATATCTAGGAAAGAAAAAAGATGTTCACGAGAAAGATAAAAATTTTATGATAAATTCATACAAGAGTGCTATGTGGCTTGCTGATAATCAAGCAAATTGGTGTAAGATTGATTGTGTAGAGAAAAATAAGTTGCGTACACGTGAAGACATACATGAAGAGGTATATAAGCAAGTAAAGAAAGTTTTAAAATAATATGAAAATCAAAATTAAAAAATTGAAAGAAGGAGCCGTATTGCCTAAATATCATCATGAAGGGGATGTAGGTATGGATATGTATGCCATGGAGACATGTACTATAGAACCAGGTGGTCATCACTTCTTTTGGCATGGTTTCGCTATGGAGTTTCCTGTAGGTTATGCGGCTATTGTAAAGGATAAGAGTAGTATATCAAAGGCTGGACTTCACTCTATGGGGGGAGTTTTTGATGCTGGATATAGGGGTGAATATAATACTCATCTGGTGAATCTTTCGGATAAGCCTTATACTGTAGAAGAGGGCGATAAAGTTGCCCAAGTCGTCATTTTTCCTGTAGCTATTGCAGAATTAGAAGTTACTGATATATTAAGTGAGTCAGCAAGAGGAGAAGGAGCTTTTGGCTCAACAGGTAAAAAGTAAATTCTTTAAGTCTTACCTCAAGATTTTGAATAATATGAAAGAAAAAATACAAAAATTAATACAGGAAGTTTTAAAAACCTTAGACATGGAAGGGGATAATTTTTCTATCGAGCATCCAACTGATTTTAAAAATGGTGACTATTCGACAAATGTAGCAATGGTCTGTGCAAAGCAACTAAAAACTAATCCAAGAGATTTAGCTGAGAAAATAGTTACAGAATTATGCGTTAGGCAAGACCTAACGCAGATTAGAAAAGTTGAAGTTGCAGGAGCAGGGTTTATAAATTTTTACTTATCTAGAGAATTTTTTACAGAGAATGTAAAGGAAATTTTAAATAAAAAAGAAGAATGGGGGAAGAATGATTTACTCTCTGGAAAAAAAGTTATGGTTGAGTATACAGATCCAAATCCTTTTAAACCTTTTCATATAGGACACTTGATGGCTAATGCTATAGGTGAATCTGTTTCTAGAATTGTAGAATTTTCAGGAGCAAAAACTATTCGTGCGAACTATCAAGGAGATGTAGGCCCTCATGTTGCGAAAGCAATCTATGGAATTTTAAATTCCGAAGAATATAAAATCAACGGTATTTTAAATATTAAAGGTACTGTTTCAGAGGTGGCAAATTGGATTGGAAAATGTTATTCAGAAGGAAGTAACTTTTATGATACGGATGAAGATGCAAAAAAGGAAATAGAGCTAATAAATAAAGCAGTATATGACAAGAATGATGATGAGATAAATAAAATATATGAATGGGGAAGATCTACAACTCTCGAAGCATTTGAAGAAATATACAAACTTTTAGGAACAAAATTTGAATATTACTTTTTCGAAAGTGATATGGCTAAAATAGGAGAAAAGATTGTAAAAGAAAGTACCCCCAGTGTATTTACAGAATCAGACCCTACTCCAGAGCAAGCTCAGAACGGGCAACGCGGAGCTATAGTTTTCCACGGGGAAGAGTATGATAAAAAACTTCATACTAGAGTTTTTATTAATTCTCAAGGACTTCCTACTTACGAGACAAAAGAGATAGGACTTACAATAACTAAATTTGAAAAAGAAAATCCTGATATTTCTATTATAACGACTGCTATAGAGCAGGCCGAGTATATGAAAGTTGTACAAAAGGCAATTTCGATAATGCATCCTGATTTAGAAAAGAGAATGAAGCATATAACTCATGGGATGATGAAGCTTTCAACTGGTAAGATGTCTTCGAGAAAGGGCAATGTGATAACAGGTGAGTCACTTCTTCGTGATTCTATGGATATTGTATTAGAGAAAATGAAAGAAAGAGATTTGTCTGAAGAAGAGAAGAAAAATATTTCAGAAATTGTAGGAGTCTCTGCTTTGAAATATTCAATACTAAGATCTTCATTGGGATCAGATATCATATACGACTTTGAGAAATCTATTTCTTTCGATGGTGATTCAGGTCCATACTTGCAGTATACTTCTGTTCGTGCAAACTCTATTCTTAAAAAATCAGAAGGTATAGATACTAATGGTAAAAATGATATTCCTGAAAATGTAACTGATTTAGAAAAAATTATCTATAAATTTCCAGAAGTTATCGAATACTCATATAGTGAATTACAACCTCATCACATAGCTACTTATCTTATAGAGCTTGCAAGTGCCTTCAATAATTTTTATGGCAACACTCAAATACTTGTAGAAGAGAATAAATACATGGCTTATCATTTGAATCTTATAAAAGCTTTCAATCAAACTATGAAAAATGGTCTATGGCTTTTGGGAATCGAAGTGCCAGAGAGAATGTAATTATGAAAATTTTAATAAATGACAAAGAAGTAGTTTTTAACAAAGAAGATTTCCCAATACTTATAACAGGTGCTTGTAAGACTGGTTCTTCTCTTTTTAGTATTTCATTAGTTACAAGTTTATTTGAGAATAATAATAAAGTTTTATTTTTAACTGCATATCCTGAAGCAAAAGTAGACCTTAGGATGCAACTCGGAGATAAAATAAATGACAATGCAATAATTGTGGATTCTGGAGAAGAAAGCATCTTTATAGAGAAATTAGATC
>CAIJLF010000047.1 GCA_903821415.1 uncultured bacterium
AAATTTTCCATTTTTATATTATACCAGTCTTATCTAAACTTAGATATTTTATAACTAATATGTTAAAATGACAAAATGGAAACAGGTATACAATCTTGGAAAAACTTAGTAGTTTACGCCTTTAATGCATTTTCAACTCCTTTATTATTTAGAACACTTCTTTCTCCTTGGGAGAATGATACCGCCAAAGGTGACAAACTTGGCTTCTTTGAAAAGTTAGTTTTCGGTATTTTTTCTAGATTATTAGGACTCATAGCGAGAGTCTTTTTTATTATCATAGGCTTCATATTTACTTTATTTATCATCCTTACTTTTCCACTCTTCTTAGTAATTCCTATTAAAATTTCAAGAGAGTATTTGGAGACCGTCGGTAGTTTTGGTGCTTCACTTTCTTATGGTGAGACTTACTATTTAAACGCTCACAGTCATGAAGTAGGGGCTCCTTCTTCATTTAAACTTTATGGAAAGGACAAGGTTCTAAGAATGATTGATAGGGGTCTATCAAAAGAAAATAATAGGAACGTTCTTCTTGTGGGAGAAACTGGAGTTGGTAAGTCTGTAATAGTATCCCATTTGGGAAGACTCGGAAGATCTGGTCTTTCTTTTTATGGCATTCGCCATCACCGAGTTGTAGAGTTAACTATTGAAGGTATCTCCCTTGAGGATTTTGATAAGGCTATGGATGAAGCAGCTGAAGCCCATAACGTAATAGTTGTTATCGAGAATATACACGAATATCCTTCTATCTATGAGAGACTTATGAAATATCTAACTATGCCCCATTTAGGTGTCATAACAACAACAGACTTTAGTAATTATGACCAGGTATTAAAGAATTATCCAGATTTTCTTTCTAAATTTGAGAAGGTAGATGTTTTAGCGACAAATGAAGAAGAAACATTGTCTATAGTTAAAAATACAATAGATTTAAAAGGTATATCAATAAAAGACGATGCTATTTTAGAAATAGTAAAGCTCTCAGATAGATTCATCGGTAACCAACCACAGCCTTTAAAATCATTATTAATACTAGAAGAACTTCGTTCCTTACATAAAAAGATCAGAATAGAAGACGTACACCAGATCATTTCAGATAAGACCAATATACCTATGGGTGCTATGGGAGAAGATGAAAAGAATATTTTGATCAGTCTTGAAGCTAGGATGAAAGAAAAGATCATAGGACAAGATGAAGCAGTAAAGGATTTATCTGAGTCACTCCGACGTCTACGTACTGGTATAGCAAACCCTTCTAAACCCGCTGGGTCATTCCTCTTCCTAGGCCCTACCGGTGTTGGGAAGACTTATACAGCTAAGATATTAGCAGAGAGTTACTTTGGTCATAAAAATGCAATGATTCGTTTTGATATGAGTGAGTTTTCTCTTCCAGGCTCTGTAAACTTATTTACAGACAGACTAGCTAGTGTAATAGAAGAAAATCCTATGTCTCTTGTATTCTTTGATGAATTAGAAAAGTCCGATATGGCCATACATCATTTACTTTTACAAGTATTAGATGAAGGTAGAATAACTCGTAATAGTGGCAGAGTCGCTAGCTTCAAAGAAGCTCTTATAATAGCTACTTCAAATGCAGGAAGTAAAGATATCATAAACAACCCTTTGATAAATAAGAAAGAATTGATGAGTGGACTTATCAATAATGGTGTTTTTGCACCTGAATTCTTAAATAGGTGGAGTGCTGTAGTCCTATTTAAACCTCTTGAAAAAGATAGTGTTAGGAAGGTCGCTGCTCTACTACTAAATGAATTTAAAGAAAGATTATTAGAAGATAAAAAGATTAATCTACTGATTACAGATGAACT
>CAIJLF010000048.1 GCA_903821415.1 uncultured bacterium
ATCTCTCACAACTTTGTGAGAGATTTTATTTTGTATTTTTAAAATAATTAATTAATTAATTTGAGAAATTTTAAATTGTTGGAGCGGGTGCTGGATCAGATGCGGGTGCTGGTGTTGGAGTATCTACTACTGGTGATGGTGTAGGGGTTGAAGTTGGATCTGGAGTTGGAGTTGGAGTTGGAGTTGGATCAGGAGTAGATGTAGATGTAGGTGTTGGAGTTGAAGTTGGATCAGGAGTAGGTGTTGGATCTGGAGTTGAAGTTGGAGTAGGTGTTGTAGTAGGAGTTGCTCCACCTGCAGAAGCCGTGCCACTCGTATTGAGCAATCCTTTTATCGACTTCAACTCTGTTCTATTGATACACTCCGTCTGTCCGTCTGTATCAGTTAGACAAATCTCTCCAGTGAAAATTCTTGTGATTTTATTTGCAAATCGAAAAGTGTAAAAGTATGTGTATAAGTAGTGCGTAAAAAACGAAAATAGGAGCAACATTTGTAAGCAAATGTTGCTCCTATTCATTTAATTTAAGAAAATTGCATTGCGCATTTTTCTCATTTTTTCGATAGCTCCCTCTTTTATGGAAGAAATCGCTTCAACAGTTTCACCTAAATCATCGGCAATCTCTTGAATCGATTTTTCTTCATACAGGTTGACTCCATAGTAGTGGGCAATCACGTAAAATTCTCTTCGTGTTAATTTCTTTGAAATCAACTCAAAATCAATTTTCTCAAACTGATTCATCAAAGACGCATCTGCGCAATCTTGGCAAGGTATCTTGCGACATTCGCACTTACCTTCTGCATCTAGGGAAATAATTTTCCCAGTTCCCAAGAGTAGGTTGTCCTCTTGGTGAATTTTTGAAACGATCATTGGGGAATAAACTGTACTCGACCCAGACAAAAAATTTTGTGTTTTCATATTTACATTTTTATTTTATTTCTATATTACTACTCTTTAGGAAAATTACAAGTACATAAAATGCCCGCCGTAAACGGCGGGGCATTTTAATTTCTGAATCTAATTTATTTTTCTAAGATTATTTTCTTGATTCAATGATAGAAGTAGCAACACTTTGTGGAACGATATCATAACGTACGAATTCCATAGTGAAACCTGCACGTCCTTCTGTCATAGAACGAAGTGATGTCATGTATCCGAACATTTCAGATAGAGGCACTACTGCTTTGACAGCTTGGTTCATACCACGAGCCTCCATACCTTCGATGATTCCTCTCTTAGAAGAAAGTGATCCTGTTACATCTCCCATGAATTTATCTGGAGTGACTACTTCGACTTTCATCATAGGCTCAAGGATAACTGGACGAGCCATTTTACATGCATCTTGTACTGCCATAGATGCAGCGATCTTGAAGGCCATTTCGTTTGAGTCGACATCATGGAATGATCCATCATAAAGCTCTACAGAAACGTTCTCAAGCTTGAATCCTGCAAGTACTCCCCTGTCTAGTCCTTCTTTAAATCCTTTTTCACAAGCTGGAATATATTCTTGAGGGATAGCTCCACCTTTGATTGTGTTTACAAATTCAAATCCTTTTTCTCTCTTTGTATTCTTTGGAAGATCTTCTACTGCGATACTCTGGTCCATAGGCTTGATACGTATCTTGACGTGACCATAGTTACCACGACCTCCTGACTGCTTGATATACTTACCTTCTACTTCGGCTGTACCTGTAATAGTCTCTCTGTAAGCCACCTGAGGCTTGCCTACGTTCGTCTCAACTGAGAATTCACGCTTCATACGGTCCACAATGATTTCAAGGTGAAGTTCTCCCATACCTGCGATGATTGTCTCATTAGTTTCTGCATCAGTTGTAACTCGGAATGTTGGATCTTCTTGCGCAAGACGTGATAGGGCCATACCCATTTTCTCTTGGTCTGCTTTTGTCTTTGGTTCTACACGTAGTTGAATAACTGGCTCTGGGAAAATAATACGGTAAAGTTCGATTGGGTGTTCTTCATCACAAAGTGTATCTGAAGTGATAGTATCCTTAAGTCCTACAGCGGCGGCTATCTCCCCTGCATAAACCTTCTTCACTTCTTCACGGTCGTTGGCATGCATACGAAGTATGCGTCCGATTCTTTCTTTATTTCTTGTACGAGGATTATAAACATAACTTCCTGCTGAGAGAGATCCTGAGTAGACTCGGAAGAAAATAATTTGCCCTACAAATGGATCAGTCGCAACTTTGAAAGCCAAAGCTGAGAATGGTTCTGCATCTGAAGCTTTACGTTCCATCACTTCTTCTGTCTCAGGATTTACACCTTGTATAGCTGGGATATCAAGAGGACTTGGTAGATAGTCGACAACTGCGTCGAGAACTAGCTGTACTCCTTTATTCTTCAAAGCTGAACCAGCGAATACAGGGAAGATTTCATTTGCTATTACTCCCTTTCTCATTAATCTTTTTAGAGTATCAAAGTCAGGAATTTTACCTTCTAGGTAGTCGTTCATTATTGTATCGTCTTGTTCAACAATCTTTTCCAATAATTCATTGTGATACTTTTCTGCATCAGCTTTCATATTTTCTGGAATTTCTTTTTCGATAACTTTGTTTCCCATCTCCCCTTCAAAGTAATAAGCCTTCATTTTAAGAAGATCTACAACTCCTTCGTGGTGTTCTTCAAGACCTATAGGAAGTTGCATACGGATAGCTTTCTTTGTAAGTCGGTCAAGGATAGTAGCAAATGAGTGTTCGAATGATGCACCAGTTCTGTCTAATTTATTTATAAAACAGATTCGAGGAACGCTTGCTTCGTCAGCATAGCGCCAGTTAGTTTCTGACTGAGGTTCTACTCCTGCAACTCCATCGAATACAACTACGGCTCCGTCGAGTACGCGAAGAGATCTCTTTACTTCCACTGTAAAGTCGATGTGTCCTGGTGTATCGATAATATTGAAACGGTGTTTTTTACTCTTATCAGTTAGTGCATAAGTTGGAGTCCAGAAACAAGTAACAGCAGCAGAAGTAATAGTGATACCTCTCTCGCGCTCTTGCTCCATCCAGTCTGTAGTTGTCTCTCCGTCATGAACTTCACCTATCTTATGTGATACTCCTGTATAAAACAGCACACGCTCTGTGGTAGTAGTCTTACCCGCATCAATGTGGGCAATAATACCAATATTTCTTACTTTCTCTAGTGGAGAATCTCTTTCCATATATATTAATTATGTTGCTAAAAATAAAATACCTGATTTTCGCAGGTAGACGTCTCCGTCTTTTGTCCCCCAAATATACAATATTTCCCCTGTTTTTGCAACTAAAAATCCCCTTTCGGGGATTAGTAGTTTTGTTTAAAATTTTATTCACCTCCACATCTATATTTTTATTGCAGGTAAACCTGCATTGTAATCAATTATAAAAATATGAGTGTGGGGGTTTACCAAGCAAAGTGAGCGAAAGCCTTGTTTGATTCTGCCATTCTGTGAGTATCATCACGTTTCTTAATGGCTGAGCCTTCATTCTTTGATGCGAGTATCAATTCCTCAGCAAGCTTTTCATGTATAGGTGCTCCTTTCTTTGAGCGAGCTGCATCTATCATCCAACGCATTGCTAGAGCTAGACGTCTTTCAGGACGAACTTCGCGAGGGACCTGGTAGTTTGCACCACCGATACGACGAGAACGAACTTCAACTGTAGGACCTGCATTCTTCAGAGCTGTATCGAAAACTTCTAGAGGATTTGGATTGCCAGTCTTTTCTTTTATAATTTCAAAAGCTTTATAAACTGACTTTCTTGCTGTCTCCTTCTTTCCGTGAAGCATGATGTTGTTTATGAACTTTGCTAACTTTTGAGAGTTATACATTATATCTGGTTCAACTATATTTCTGTTTTTTATTTTTCTTCGCATACGATTTTGCAAAATCGTGTCGCGTACTGTCCATTGAAACGCGACGACAATTTATTATAAATTGTTAATTACTTCTTAGCTACTGCTTTCTTTGGTGTCTTTGTACCATAGAGACTTCTTGACTGACGGCGCTTCTCTACTCCTGTTGTATCGAGACGTCCACGAACTATGTGGTAACGAACTCCGATAAGGTCTTTAACACGTCCTCCACGGATCATGACAACTGAGTGCTCTTGTAGATTATGTCCTTCTCCTGGGATATAAGCTGTTACTTCCATACCATTTGTAAGTCTTACGCGGGCAATCTTTCGGAGAGCTGAGTTAGGCTTCTTAGGTGTAGTAGTAGAAACTTTAGTACAAACTCCACGCTTGAAGGGAGCTGGATAATATACAGGCTTATTTTTAATTGAATTGAAACCACGAGCCAAAGCAACTGCTTTAGACTTTCTCTTGATTATTTTACGGCTCTTGCGAACCAATTGATTGATTGTAGGCATGTTTTTAAAAAATAGTCGAAACGACTAGTGCAGACACTTTACTATAAAGTATTAAATAAAGCAAGCCCCCACACCTATATTTTCTAAAAGGAAAATATAGGTGTGGGGGCAAGTCCCTTGTCTCCTTAGTACCCTTACTAGCAATGTGTTATATACCGGTTATTAAATGAAAGGTTATTAGTATAAGTGGTGAGACTTTTGCCCATAGGAAAATTATAAAAAATAAAAGCAAGAACATACCCCACTTTTCTAAAAAGTTCTCTATGTATCTATATTTGTAAGGTAGGAATGCAAACATTATCTTTGAGCCGTCTAGAGGAGGAATAGGTATGAGGTTGAACAATGCTAATACCAAGTTTAAGATGACTATGATAGAAGTTATCTTGAAGAACGATGCAGACATAGTTATATTTAACAATGGTGCGAATCTGATAAGCAAACCAAAGAAAACTACCAATACAAGGTTCGCCAATATCCCTGCGATAGCTACCAGGAATGTCCCCTTCTTCTCATCTCTCAAGTTTGCAGGATTGTAAGGTACAGGTTTAGCCCAACCGATAACGAAACCGGCATTCATTAATACAAGAAGGAGCGGAAGTATAACTGAACCAAAAGGATCGAGGTGCTTGAGTGGATTTAAAGTTAGACGCCCACTATTACGAGCGGTATTGTCACCGAGAAGATACGCCGTATATCCATGAGCGACCTCATGAACTACTACAGACATTATCAATACAATAATATAGAATATTCCATCAACCATTTGCATAATTTTAATATAAAAGTGCTCCTTAATTATGGGTTTGCATTTATATGAACTATATGATAGCATGGAACTCACATATGGCAAAAGTCTGTGATATAACAAAAAAGGGCTCGATAATGGGTGGAGGATACTCCAACGTTGTTCGTGCCACCAAGTTCAATCCTACAGGTATGGTTCGTAAATACGCCAACCTTCAGAAGAAGCGTATATATGTTCCTGAGCTTAAAAAGTACTTCCCTCTAACTATTTCTACCAAGGCAATCAAAACAATAAACAAACACGGAGCCTATGCAGTATTAAAGAAAGCCGGAATCATTAAATAAAAATCCTCACAATTGTGAGGATTTTTATTTAATTAATCGTAATAAAATTTTTCAAGAAAAAATGTCTGGCCCCTCTTCCTCCCTCGTCCGAGGACTTTTTTATTGATAAAGTTTACGGAAATTTTACTCATAAACTAGTCTCCATAAAATAGCTCTCTTCAAAATGCACACATAAAACTCTACTGAGTTTTTGCTCTGCTCGGCCCAGTCGGCCTGCGCAAGGCATTTTTCAGAGACTATTTTATTACGACTAGTTTAACCCCATCACTTTCAAAAACTATATTTCCTAAATCTGAAGTTTTTAAGAATGGTATATGAAGTGAAGTTAGTCTATCGAGTATATCTTTATGTGGATGTCCATACTTGTTCCCCTTATCGACTGAAATGATGGCGACTTTAGGGTTCACCTTCTCAAGCCAAGAAAGACCCGATGAAGTATGAGAACCGTGGTGTCCAAGCTTTAATACATCAGATTTTAAAGTACTATCTTTTTCATTCCATCCGATTAGATTCTCGGTATAGGTAGTAGCATCCCCAGTGAACATGAACGACTCTTTCCCGTAAGTTAGCTTCCCCACTATCGAGCCATCGTTACTATCAAAGTTCGATACGTCTCTATCTGGGAAAATAATATCAAAATAAATATTTTTCTTATCATCTAGTATGATATGCATTCCTCTCTTTGCAATCATTTTCTTTATTTTATTTTTTACAATTTTACTTTCTAGACTCTCGTATACTTTCGAATCCGACGTCGCTCCATTTTCTAATATACTTCCCACTTTATAATTATCTATAAGAAGTGGAAATCCTCCGATGTGATCTTGGTCTGGATGCGTAGCGACTATCATATCTATGGAGCGATCAGCAAAAGGCATAACTTTTGATAGACTAGAGAGTAGCTTGGCATCAGGCCCTCCGTCTATGAGCATCTGGACCCCATTTGGAGCTTCTATATATATGGAGTCCCCTTGCCCGACATCTAGAAATACTACCTTTAAATATGGATTGTTTTTATGTTGAAAAACGAAAAACCAAATACTAGCTGTCAAAATAACCAATAAAACCAATAGAATATATGGTAGGTATTTTCTTTTTCTTTCCATGATATACTCTATATATTAACATTAATTTAAGTAAATTTGGAATAAATCTTTTAAAGAAAAAATGTCTGGCCGAGCTTCTATATGAATTTGGCGAGGAGGTCCGAGGACTTTTTTATTGATAAGATTTATGGAAAATTTAAATCAAAAATATATGGAAACATTTACAACCAAAACATTTGATATACCAAAATTAACAGGTATAAGCGAGAAAGCAATAGAAGAACATCTAAAATTATATAAAGCTTATGTAACTAATTCAAACTTAGTTCTAAATAAAATAAAAGAATACGAGAAAGATTTAGTCGCCAATGCTTATATACTAAGTGAGCTTCATCGCCGTTTCGCTTTTGAATTCGGAGGCGTTCGTAATCACGAATATTATTTCACATCTCTTTCAGGTGGAGCAAAAGAATTACCAGTTGATTCAAAATTAAAAGAGGCTATCGAAAAAACCGGTATGACTTTCGTCACATGGCTTTTGAACTTCAAAGCATTAGCTATGACTCGCGGTATCGGCTGGGCAATGCTTTATTATGATAAAGGAACTGGTAGTCTACTAACTCAATGGGTAGACGAGCAGCACTTAGGGCACTTGGTGAGCGCCTCCCCTATACTTGCTTTAGATATGTGGGAGCATTCATACCTCTTCGACTACATTCCTGCTG
>CAIJLF010000049.1 GCA_903821415.1 uncultured bacterium
GCAAAAAAAAGCATTGATCAATAGATCAATGCTTTTTTGTATAGATATTAATGTGAGTGGGATTTACGACGAATGATGCTCATAGCGAATAGGCTAGTACCGAGTAAGATAGCAGTAGTAGCGCCATCGGGGACGATATTAGGATTAGACAATACTTCGGAAGTAAATCTAAAGATACCGCTTGAGGATAGGGTCCAGAATCCTGGAGTTGGTTCATAGCCGGTAGCGGTGATTACGCCATTACCTGAGATAGTGAGGGAATGGTTAGCATATAATGGGGTACAATCATTAAGAGTGAATGAGAATGATTTACCATTGTGGGTAAACGACCATAATTCGATTGGGGTTGAAGCAATTGAAGTGAATATGAATGGGGTAAAGTGAACTGGACTAAATCCTGTTTCGGGATAGAAGTCTTCTGTTGCACCTGAGACAAATACGCCTGATATAATTGAGATACCTGTAGTAGTTGCCAGTGGTCCGTTATAAGTTACATTGCCATCGAAGTCAATGATACCTGTGATTTGATTAGCTTGTGAAGTTATTAGACTTAAACAAGCGGATATAATTGCAATTATTTTTTTCATAATATTTATTTCTGCGGTATTATCTTTAGCAATTGTTATGCCACTGTCACAAGCGGTTTATAATCAAGCAGTTATTCAATAATATGGGTTAGAAATTGGCAATAAAGTGTAAGAAATTCCTGATATTTGTCGGAGAAGTTTACAGAAATGGGCAAAAAAAAGCATTGATCAATAGATCAATGCTTTTTGTTTTTAGCGATGGATTATTTAATTAAATTACGATGACGGAGTCTGTCAGAAGCAGCAAGACCAATAAGTCCAAGCATGGAAACCATACCGTATTGGTAAGGTTCTGGGACGATTGTAAGTTTAGCTTGGATAGAATCTTGACCATTTTGACCGATGATAGATTTTGGGTCTATAGTAAAGAAGCTTACTTTAGGAGCTAGAGTAATAGTATAATTTCCACTAGTAAATGTTTTTGGGGTTCCGGTATTAAGGAATGTGAGTATATCGCCATCATTAACTGAATAAGCGAGTGTAAAATATTCTGTATAGGGTTGACAACAGTTATCATTTAGTCTAAAATATCTAAAGAAAGTTAAAGATTTTTTGACTTTTTGTTAAAATGAAGTGTATTTATATATGAAGACAAAACCAAAAATGATTACTAGAGTCACCAAAACCGAATTTGAAGTCGATGACGGAGACATTTATCCCATTCCTTTTGACTTGGATGAAGTTCCAACAATCGAAGAATTTCAACGTATCTATGACGAATGGTTTAGATTATTTCAACAAAAGGGGTTGATTGAATGAATAAACCGATTCTATCAATTAAAGAAGCGGCTGAGATTCTTGGAGTTTCCGATGAAACGTTACGAAACTATGAACGTGATGGGAAACTATCCCCAACTTATACTGATGGTGGACATCGTAGATATAAGAGAATTGATATTGAGAAATTTGCTGGAATTTATATTGAACCAATTACTCAAGTTGGAACAAACCGAGTAGCGATTTATTGTCGGGTTAGTTCACATGAACAGAAACAAAAAGGAGATTTAGAACGTCAGATTGGTCGGATGACTCAAGAAGCATTAAAACGAGGATATAAGATTGTATCAGTATTTGATGAAGTCGGTTCTGGAATGAACGATAGTAGAAAGAAACTTCATAAATTGTTTGAGTTAGTAGAAACAAATCAAATTGATATTGTTTTAGTGGAACATAAGGATAGATTTTCAAGATTTTGTTTTAACTATCTAGTTTCTTATTTTAAATCCTATGGTGTTAAAATTGAATTAGTAGAAGAGATTTTAGGAAAAGGATATGAAACAGAGTTAGTAGAAGATATTCTATCGTTGATGGCATCATTTAGTGCTAAAATATATGGGAAACGTTCTAGTCAGAATCGTAAAAAGAAAGAGGAAGTAAATGCCTAAATTTCTGAAAGGATATAAAGTTGAATTGGACCCTAATAAGTGTCAGATGACATTATTTAGAAAACATTTTGGTGCTTGTAGGTTTGCGTTCAACTATGCCCTTGAAAAGAAAAAAGAAGCATTTGATAAAAAAGAAAAGATTCCTAATAATATCGAACTTCATAGAGAATTAAATAAAATCAAAGGAACTGATGAATTACCTTGGGCCTATGAGTGTTCAAAAACTGCGTTCCAATCTGGCCTTATAAATTGTGATAGAGCATTTCAAAATTTCTTCAATAAATGTAAGAAAAAAATTAAAGGCAAGAAGGGATTTCCAAAGTTTAAGTCAAAGAAGAATGAGACGCAATCGTTCAAACTTGATGGGTCAATCTACCTTACTGACGAAACCCATATTAAGCTTCCAAGAATAGGTAAGGTCAAATTAAAGGAGTCGGGTTATATTCCTGTTGATGCTGAAATAAAATCAGTTACAATTAGTCGTAAGAGCGGGAAATGGTTTGTATCTTGTTTAGTAGAATCCAATATTAAAATACTTCCTTCGACAGATAAGAAAGTGGGC
>CAIJLF010000050.1 GCA_903821415.1 uncultured bacterium
ATAATCCTCATAATACTAAAAAGATTATTCTGATCCATATTTTCCATATCCGTCATTTCGATAAGAGTTTGATAACCATCAAAACCCTTCATGTTGGATCTCCACCTGTTTTCGAAAAAACTAACCATGTCTGCTGGCTTAGGCTTTTCTGGCAAACCAAGCAACGCCCCCATAATATATGCCCCAAACTTCTTGTCTGTGTCTGGTAATTTCATACGTTCTGTTGTCATGGAAATAAGCAACGGCAGAAGAGTCGACGATTTGGCACATTTTTCTACGTATTCTTTTCCTGTTCCAAGTATATCTTCGTAGAATGAATCTAGAAATTTTTCGTCTGAAATATTGTCAGTCCTAACCATCATCTCCATAGCCTCAAGATCTGGCTCATAACGAAGAGCCCTCCCCTTAAGCATCTTTATGATCTCACCAGTCAATTGTCTGTCAGGTAGATCAGTTGTAAGTACTTTCTCGAGCATTTCTCTTTGATTTCCAAGCTCCTTTTCATATCTCAAACTTCGTACTGCATATTCGGCAAAAGGTTTGTTATCCACTATCCCCGCACGAGTCATATTCTCAAGATTTGACTTTATACTATCAAAAACTGGATTTTGGGTACGCGTACCCTCTTTTGTATTTATCAAATTCTCTTCAAAAAAGGTGTCTTTATTCGCCCTAATTGTTTCTATAATTTCAACTAATCCAGGTATTTTAAATTCACGGAGTTTTTCTATTTCCTCAGCTGAAATTCCTGATGCATATTGATACATGAGTGCGCCATCACCATATTTAGGATTCAAAAAGACAAAGTTTCCGTGATCATTCGAAACCCTAAAGGCGTTGAGTAATAAGTATGGCGCTGCCTCAATAGATTTCAATTTGAATAGTTTGGCTACTGAATCTTTATCCGCGTCGGTATTTTCACCATCGAGAGATTTGATCAATTCTTCTGTAACAGAATGCTCATATTCATGCAACGCATCTCGTCCGTAAGTCTTAATTATACTAGGGTCACTTTTGAATACACCCCATCTTTCTATATCAAAATTTTTTACTGAAATATGCTTATGTTCTCGATCTGTCCTATTCCTTTCGTCTCTGATCGCTGATGAAAGTCGCCAGGAACCTATATTTTTACCCTTTTCTGACAATAGTTGAGATTTCTCAGATATCCATCTATCTTTGGGACCTAGTTGAGAAACTTCTTCGGCAAAACTAGCCCATTTTAAATTTACATTTCCAGTTGACTGATGTTTCCGAACAAAACTATTAAGTGTGTACGGCAAAGCGTTAACTTCGACTCCAAACTGATAAGATTCCTTACGGTCTGCATCATACCTATGATCGATATCAAACGACCTCCTCACTAGGCGAATTACCTGCTTTTTGCTATCTTCCATATCTTTTACGGAACTTATACTGTGACTTCTGTAAGACTCAAGTTCCCTCTCAAAGTCAGGCTGTACTACTTCTTCAACATAACGATCGTTCAACTTTGAAAATAACTCAGCAGGAATTTCCTCCGGCGTCTCCAGGGTTGCAGATTCGATTTCACTGTCAAAAATAGAAAATGCATCCTTTGATTTTTCGAAGAGATCGGCTGCAAACCCATCAGATAAATCAGACCAATATTGGTTCAAAAAATATACCTCTTGTTTCTTATCTAAATCATAGGTTCTATCTACTTCCATCTCCAACTCCCTTATTCGAGATTTATTCAACAAACTTCCAAAAGTCTTATTTCGAAGTCTGCGTTGTTCATCATATAATTTGTTCCTTTTATCAAAAACTTCCTTTTCAGACTTAAAACCTGCTTGCTCAAGTCGTCTTGTATAAAGAAGTTCTCGAGCCTCATCGAAAGTTTTTTTTGTACCCGCTCTTTTTTCAAAAATCTTTGCCATACCTGACAATACCTTTGATACTGTTTCAGCTATGGTCTTGAGTTCTCTCAGATCACCACTAGACTTTGGACTAAACGCTTTGAGTTCATCACTAGTTCTTTTAAAAATCTTTTCATATTCTTTATATTGTGCGGCGAGCATTTCCTCTTCTTTTTTTAATTGATTTAGTAATTGTTCGAGCTGTGTCACATCTTGCGGTAAAGTAGGAAGCGGATACCCTTCTGATGGCTTTATCGTTGACAGGCTATTGAGTTGATCAATGAATGCAGATGTCTCGTTTTTAAATGCAAATATTTTCATTAAAAGCTCTTTTCTGCTTCTATCTTGGCCATCAGGATTTTCTATAATTTGCGGTTTACTACCAATACTCTCTGAGCTCGCTTCCGCGGTGTTATTTTGTGGCAATAGATTGTCTTCTTCTTTTCCCATACACTAAAGTATAGCAAGTAATTCTTTATTTTGGGTGGCTATCCGGTTATGCTCCGGAGCTAAGAGCTCCACAAGCTCCTGTGCTGCTATTACACCATAGCCACCATATATTTACGAAGGTTTAACAATCCTAGAAAACCTTTGTTTTGCTAGCTTATCATGATGTACCAGATAATGGCAATTATAACTGGATTACTTATATGATGGCGGGACTTCCACGACGCCAGATTTGTGGTTACTAAGTCTAGCGAGTGCATAGAGAAGACTGGACAAACGATTCAAATACGCGAGTGTTTCTTTTGAAATTTTAGTCTTAC
>CAIJLF010000051.1 GCA_903821415.1 uncultured bacterium
AATTTTAATTTCAAAATTATTTTTTCTACAAATACTTCATAAAAATTTATACACAGAAAAAGCTGACAGGCAGTATGCTACTCCTGCTAGTAATATTTTTGAGAGAGGATCTATCTTTTTTACAAAAAAGGATAGTTCTTTGGTGGCAGCAGGGACTATCTCTTCTGGGTTTAAAATAGCTATTAAAGCGAAAGATGTAATCGACGTAGATAAAACTTACGAAGAATTAAAACCATATACTGATATGGATTATAATACTTTCATCACTAAAGCCAATAAAAAAACTGACCCATACGAAGAAGTCGCAACCCATCTAACGAAAGAACAGGTAACTGAGATAGACAGTATGAAGATACCAGGTGTCTCCGTCTATAAAGACAATTGGAGGTTTTATCCAGGAGGAAATTTGGCAGCCCATACACTGGGGTTCCTCGCTTATAAAGGAGATGACAAGGTGGGACAGTATGGTCTTGAACGTTATTATAATGATGTATTATCAAAACCAAAGGATGAGACTTATGTGAATTTTTTTGCTGAGGTATTCTCGGGTATAAAAGATGCAGTAAATAATAATTTAAAACAGGGAGATATAGTGACCACTATAGAGCCATCAGTAGAGTCTACTTTAGAGATTGAGCTTGGTTCTGCTTTTGAAAAGTGGGGAGCCGATGAAGCAGGAGGAATAATAATGAATCCACAGACAGGAGAGATATATGCGATGACAGGTCTTCCGAACTTTGATGTAAATAAATTTAATGAAGTAAAGGATTCAAGTATCTATAGGAATATTATGGTAGAAGATGTATTAGAATTTGGTTCTGTTATAAAACCACTAGTTATGTCTGCAGCTATAGATGCAGGTGCTGTAACTCCTGAGACAACGTATTTAGATAAGGGTATGGTTACTGTAAATAAAAAGAATATATATAATTTCGATAAGAAGGCACGAGGGACAGCGAGTATGCAGACAGTTCTCGACCAGTCATTAAACACAGGAATGGTATTTGCAGAAAGTAAACTGGGTAATGATAAGTTTCGCACATATATGAAGTCGTATGGTATAGGGCAAAAGACGGGAATAGATCTCCCCAATGAAACATCGGGACTTATTAAAAACCTAGAAAGTCCTCGCGACATAGAGTATGCTAATGCATCTTTTGGACAAGGTATAGCCCTTACTCCAGTAGAAGCTGTTCGAGCCTTTTCTATTATTGCAAATGGAGGGAATATGATAACTCCTCACCTTGTAAAGCAGATAAGGTATGATGATGGGACTTCTAACATCAAGGAGTATTCAGTGGTAAGTTCTGGTATAATAAAGAAGGAGACATCAGTTACTATAAGTAGAATGCTGACTCACGTGTTTGAAGCTTATGATGCCGGCACTCTGAAGTTGGAACATTATAGTGTAGCTGCTAAGACTGGGACAGCACAAGTTGCTATGGAAAACGGAAAAGGATATTATACAGACCGACATACGCACTCATTCTTTGGATATTTTCCTGCTTATGATCCACAATTCCTTGTATTTATGTTTTTAAAGAATCCAAAGAATGTTAATTATGCTTCCCAGACACTTATCCCACCATTTATGAATATTACAAAGTTTTTATTGAATTATTATAATGTTCCGCCCGATAGATAAATAATATGAAAGATATATTCAAAAAAATAATAGTAGTAATAGTCACATGGCAAGCTAGGCTTGTTATTAAAAAGTATAAGCCAAAGATAATAGCTATTACTGGCTCTGTAGGTAAAACTTCCACAAAGGATGCTGTCTTTACAATTCTTTCTAAATTTAAGAAAGTTAGAAAAAGTGAAAAGAGTTTTAATAGCGAAATAGGCTTACCCTTAACTGTGTTAGGATGCCCCAATGGATGGAGTAATCCTGTAATCTGGCTCGAGAATATCATAAAAGGATTTGGCTTGATTTTATTTAAGAATACTTACCCCGAATATTTAATACTTGAAGTAGGAGTCGGGAAACCCGGCGATATCAAGAATAATGTTGCACCATGGCTTAACCCAGATATCGTAGTTATAACTCGTTTTCCTGATAAGCCTGTACACGTAGAGTTTTTTGACAGTGTAGAAAGTATAATAGAAGAGAAGAGTGCCTTAGCATATGCACTGAAGCCAGATGGAGTTTTGATTTTAAATCATGACGACGATAAAGTTTATGCAGTTCACAACAAGGCGAATCGCCGAACTGTCTCCTATGGTATGAATATTAATGCGACATATAGAGTTACTTACCCAATTTATATGAATGCAGATATAGACGGAGTAGAAACTACTAAAGGTATTAGTTTTAAATTGGAGCACGACGGACACACTTTTCCTGTCTCATTGCCAAATATCGTCGGGATGCATTATGTCGGCTCAGCACTCGCTGCTCTTGCATGTGCTCTTGAGATAGGTTGTGACTTATTGATGTCTCTTAATTATATAAGTGAATACACTACACCACCCGGAAGACTTTCGTTGATAAAAGGAATAAATGGATCAAATATCATCGATGATACTTACAATTCATCTCCAGTTGCAGCTATTGCTGCGATAGAAGTCTTAAAAGAAATGAAAGGCAAGAGGAAGATAGCAGTTCTAGGTGATATGCTTGAGCTCGGTAAATATACTGAAGAAGAACATCATAATCTAGGCAAAGAAGTCGCGAATATAGCAGACATCCTAGTAGTGGTAGGCCTAAGGTCAAAATTCATAGCCGTAGGGGCGCTAGAAAGTGGTTTTAAACAGAAGAATCTTTTCAGTTTTGATTCGTCAGAGTCAGCAGGGAAGTTCTTGGAAGGGTTAATAAAGAAAGGAGACCTTGTATTAGTAAAAGGATCTCAAGGTGTAAGACTAGAGCGAGTAGTCGCTACTATTATGGAGAATAAGGGTGATAGATACAAGCTCCTTTGCAGGCAAGAAAAAGAATGGCAGAGCAGATAACGGTTATTTGACTTTGTTTCTTAAAAATGTAAATATATAAATATGTTAGATATTAACAAAAATCAAAATTTAAATAAAAGCTTCT
>CAIJLF010000052.1 GCA_903821415.1 uncultured bacterium
GCTTACTGTACTTCAGCTCATCTTGTTTAGATTTTTCCTATTTAGCATAACTATTGTTCAACTCTAACTCTTTTGATTTTCTTCTGTATAACAGGATACTCCTCAAATAGAATTTTTTTGAGTCTTGCTACTTCGTTGCGCGCATATCCGGAGTTTTTAAAACAATCTTCCATTTTGTGGATTTCATTTTTTAAAACTTCGGTTGGGGCATTGATCTCAGCAAGTCGAGCTATTCTCGTAAACAGAATGAAACCCGATGTACAGTCGAAACAATAGTTACGAAACATTAGAGCAACCCTTGGATTGGTTTTCTCTGAAATGTGCGCCTTTATAAAATCTTTGTGCGATTGAAAATACTTTCTTTTTGCCATTTCTAGAATTTTTAAAATGTTAATTAATCTTTTTTTCTACAATCACAACTGTACCATCATGCAATTGTTCAGTCGTTAAAACTCCCCGTTCAAGCAATTCTCTTTCAATATCAGTTAACTCATTTTGTAAAATAAATAAACCGTTCGTTAGATTTTGCAAAAATATTGGATCATTTTCTGAAGCACGAGACACATACATTCCCCTAATCACAATTTCCAAAGACTCACGTCTTGTTTTCAGATAATTGGTTTCTACTTCTGTAAAGTTAAACATAGCTATAATATTTAGGTGTTAAAGAACTATTTACTATTTCGTCCTTTTGGACTCATCAGGCAAGACTTCATCTTGCTATAGTGAGGAGAAATTACTTTCTCCTCGTTTATTTGAGACTCTGCTTCCTCTAGGCTCTCCTTTTGTTACTGTGACAAATGGGGACAAAACACGATTATCTAAAATACTTTTTGCGCCCAAAATGATTCCACAAAACGGTGATCCCAATCGGCGACCCCAGATACACGAAGAAGGTACACGATTGTGCAAACTATTATGATTGCAACAAGCCATGGATTATCATCAATAAGATCTCTCACAAATTCTTTAACTTTTTTCATAGTTTGAATATTTAAGGGTTAGAAAAATAGTCCAATGTTGAAATACTTTTCAAACCCCTAAATCAAACTATACATTTATAAAGAACAATCATTTCTTATCTAACTTACACACACGATAGCATGATGGAAAACATTTGTCAATGGTTTTAACAAGGTATATTGACACTTTAGTTTCTTTTTATATATATAATGCTTGATTTTTATGGATATTATGTATTTTTGTCAAGAAAGTTTGTTATATTTTACAGTATATGATATACTCTTTAAATGATTGAAATACCACAAGAAATTAGGAACATTTTGAAAGACATCGGGCTGGATATGGCAGAACAACAGATTGTTTTTTACTTATTTAAAAATGGATTATCTAATATTGCTGATATCGCTTCTGGGGTAAAACTCCCACGTTCAACTATACATTTTGCAGTAGAACATCTCATAGAAACAAATGTATTAGGTACCACAATACTGGGTAAGCGCCGAATGATATATATTGAAAAACCCGAAAGAATAAAGAAATTTGTGGAATATGAACAACTGCAAGCAAACAAAAAAATGTCAAAACTGGAATCTGTTCTACCAGAATTGCGAACATTTTTTGCTTTACGTGGAGGTACTGAAAAAATAGACGTTGAATATTTAGAAGGAGAAGATGGCTTTATTGAAGCTTTCTTTAGGTCATTAGACCAAGACAAGGGCGGAGAAGTTTTGCGTATTTCTGGTGAGACAGAAACATTTACAGTGGCAAGAGATAGACTAAAGGGCTACGGAAAAGCCCGCAGGAAGAAAGGTATTTCAGCTCGTAATCTTATAACTGATTCTCCAATGGCAGAGGATGAAATAAATGAATCTCGCATAAAAATGAGAGAAACAAGGATAATATCGAAGTCTATTCTTAACCCAAATATCAATTTTTCAATGTGGAAAAATCATGTTACTCTAACGATTTGGGATCAAAGCCTTCATACTATAATTATTACAAACAAATCTATTGCTGATTTTATGAAAATGTTGTTCGAAATAGCTTGGGGTCAAGCAAAAGATAAATCAATCGATTAATTTAATAATACATATATACAATCTTGTCAATCTATTAAAACACTTGTATTAAAAATAGCTTGGTATATAATAGTATTACTCCTGTTCATTCAGGGATCGTTTGCAAACGGTCGAATATTATTCAACTAGCCTTCTTATTTTTCTTTTACGAGAGAATTAAGAAACTAAAATAAATGAATAAACAAGCTTTAATAGAATTAGTTCATGAAAAAATCGGCGGTACAAAAGTACAAGCTGAAGAAATTGTGAACGCAATGTTTGATGCTATCGTTGCTACTTTGAAAAAAGGCGGTGAAGTATCAATTGCAGGAATCGGAATCTTTTCAGTAAAGGCTCGCGCAGCTCGTATGGCTCGCAACCCAAAGACTGGAGAGCAAGTAAAAGTTGCTGCAACAAAAGTTCCAAAGTTTAGAGCAGCAAAGGCTTTAAAGGATGCTGTTAAATAATATTTAAATTGTTCAACCAATTTTTTATATAAAGAAAAAACTACTCTATTCTATCTAGGAGTGGTTTTTCTATTGTCTTCGTATTTGATTAAAACAAATTTAAAAATAGTCTTTGAAAAGTGACTTGGGAGGCTGTCGAGCCGAGCACGAGGAATTTTTCAGCAGAAAAATATCCGTGCACTTTGAGAAGAGCTATTTTAGAATTTGTTTTAATTTTATTAATTTATTCCAAAAACAATAAGGCTAGCATGGATATGACTCCAGCCATTATAATGCATAGCTGAATTATCGAATGTTTAATATTTTTAGTTTTATGAAGTTCTGGAATTAAGTCCGCTACAGCTATATAAATAAAGCCTCCAGCAGCTATCGGCACAAACCATACTACACTATCTTTAATTACATTTCCGAATATGTAAATAAATATTAAACCTAGGACTGAAGCGAGAGCTGAGAGAAAGTTGAGCCATAGAGCTCTTTTTTTTGTATAACCAGAATGTATCAAAACAGCGAAGTCCCCTATCTCCTGTGGTATCTCATGGAGAATCACAGCGATAGTAGTAGCAATACCTATAGGAACACTAACGAGGAAACTTGCACCGATAATAACTCCATCGATCATATTGTGGAATCCATCAGTAAACAAAACCAACTTCCCTACAGGATGAATATGGTCATCTTCTTTATCTTCTCCGTGATGATGCCAGTGAATAAACTTCTCAACTATAAAAAATATTAGTAATCCAATGATAATCAAAATTCCTATCGTACTAGAGTTAAGACCACTCTTGAAAGCTTCCGGTATCATATGAATAAATGCATCTCCCAATAGTGCCCCAATAGCAAGACTAATAAAAAAGTTTATGTATTTTTTTAATAAAACTTCTCCAATAGATAAAGAAAAAACCCCCACAAATGATACGAGACTCACAACTAGAACACTTACAAATCCATATAGATAATTAATCGTCATAAGACTGATTATAGCAGAAATAAATAAATTGTAATTATTACAAAATATGCTAATATAAGTAAGTCATATCGGGGTGTAGTGTAACGGCTAACATTCCTGTTTTGGGAACAGGCGACTCCGGGTTCGAATCCCGGCGCCCCGACAATAAAATAAAAGCTCTCGAAAGAGGGCTTTTATAATGCATCAAATAGAACCCTCTTAGCATCAAAATTAATAACTATATCAAACATATATCATAATTGTATCCTCCCCTTTCATCTGCTAATATTAGTACATATGAAAAATTTTGAAGTGAAGATGCAGAGTCCAAGTTTTAACGAAAGACTAAATAATACTGGTATTGAAAAAAGTGAGCTTGAAAAGTTTAAATCTTTAATTGAAAAAACTAAGTTTGTAAATATAGATATCGATTCAAATTCAAATGCTATCCATATAGATATGGTGGCTTCTTTGCTGTCTAGACAAGAAAATGGAGAAATCTTCTTGCAAAACATCCTAAAAGAGATAAATCATGAATGGAATCAAATTGATGAATTTTTAATAAGTACTACAAAAGAAATAACTTCTGAGAGTATAGATATGGATATAGGGACTAACCGCCGCGTAGATAAGTTTGAGTGTGTTTTCAGTGATGGTATTAAATATCTTTTTACTCTTTCTGCAGACCTAGACAACCATAATGACAAAAATGATAGTAACTCATTTGTAGAAAAAGAGATATTTGAAAGCCCTATTGCTGAAAATAACCCTTGGTTACAAAAGTATTTCGGTTATTCTGAAAATGAAATGTCTAAGCATCACTACAGAATGATAGCAAAAGAGTATCTTCCTGGTAAAAACATAGCTCAATATTGTAATGAATTAGAAGAAAAAGAAGAACTAACAAGCTCTTTTATAAATGTAACTTGCGAGTTAGGTTATTCTATAGGTGGTTTATATAGGAAAATGAATGGCAGATTGTTGGAGGACCTAAAACTTGAAAATATAGTTTATAATGACAAAAATCCTAATGGAAATAATCCAGCCTGTCGTATTTGTGACAATTCAGGCTTATACGAAGATAAGCCAAAAATTCGAAGTGTCTCTCAAATATTGGCCAATATTCAGAGTCTAATCAGTTTATACTATTTAAAATCAACATATTTGGGTAATGGTAAAAATGTAGACAAGCAAAGGAATGATGCTGTAACAGCCATTGCTTCATCGTATATTGATTCATTTATAGGAGAAATAGGAGATGAATTAACTAAAGTATTCATAGAACAATTAAATTATCTTAAAAAACAAAATGAAAATGACCGCCAGTTTAACATATCTGACGATTTACTAGATTTTACCATTAATTATCTTAATTAATGGAAGGAATATTGTGCGGGATAAGGGAGTCTTTCTCTACGAGAACAGTATGCCTTTCTGGTAAATTTTGATTTCATCAAAATTTCCAACAAAAAGTCTTTCGCCTCCCTTACGTAAGCCAAGCTGTTGGCTTACTATCCCGCACAATATTAAAAACCATCAATAATGATGGTTTTTA
>CAIJLF010000053.1 GCA_903821415.1 uncultured bacterium
CCTGAGAAGCTAATCATCGAAGAGATGGTTGAACAGGTGACTATACCTACAAAAGAAGGCGAGATCACAGTCTTAGCTGACCATATACCCCTAATTGCACCTCTTTCTTCTGGTGACATAGTGGCTTTTGTAAATGGCGAGCATCTACCGATAGCAGTAGTAGGAGGATTCGTAGAAGTAAAGACTAGTGAGAAAGGTATTACTGAAGTAGCCATCCTTGCAGACTTCGCTGAACATGTAGGAGATATCTCGGACGAAGTTATAGAGAAAGCAAAAGCTAAAGCAGAAGAGCTACGCAAGAAAGCTATCAATAATGAAATAGTAGACTTTGAACACTTCGAATCAGAACTAGAAAGATCTCTAAATCGTGTAAAGATTGCAGATAAGTGGAAGAATAGAAAATATAGAAAATAGAATAGAAAAAGGTCTGAATGTATAATTACATTCAGACCTTTTTTTATTAATTAATGTTTACAATATCTATAACTTTGCACCATGCATATTTTTTGCATGTAATAGTTAGAAAATCGTTTCCAAAACTTTTAAAATTTGATAATTTTTCAAAAGTCTCAGAATTAACTTGTAGAGTAGTAACATCTTCTTCGCCAATAATACTCATCGAAACAAAGTATGAATACAGTGTAACTTTTTTCATTTGGATTAAAGCTTCACCTGATTCAACTTTACTGACAAGGATAGGAACAAAAACAACAGAAGAAGGTTCTTCCCATAGGTCTATTATTTTCCCTTCTAAGGAATATTTTTTAGGAATAAAAAGATATAGTATTCCATCTAAAATAAATCTCCAAAAAAAGAAAATTAGTAGTAGGGAGAAAACAAAGATAGCTGCTAATTTCTCCATGTGTTAGTTTTTAAGGTTTATATTCACCTTATTTATAATACTTTATATACAAACAGTCAATGAATTTTTACTTGGGAGCATAGCTCCAAAGTGAATTCAGGTAATTCAAAATAATGTTATAATTAGAATATGGAACCTCTAGCTTCAAAAATCAGACCAAAAAATTTAAAAGAATTCATAGGCCAAGAACACCTTGTGGGAGCAGGTAAGCCTTTAGCTATTGCTATAGAGAAGAAGCATCTCTTTTCATTTATTCTTTGGGGTCCACCAGGGGTCGGGAAGACAACCTTAGCTCGTATTTACGCGAAAGCTTTAAATGCTGACTACCACGAACTCTCAGCTGTGTCTGCAGGTAAAGATGATATACGTCAGATACTTGATTCCAAAGTTAGTGGTGCACTTTTTAGTCCTAGAATACTTTTCCTCGATGAGATTCATCGCTTCAACAAAGCTCAGCAAGACTTCCTTTTACCGTACGTAGAAAGTGGAAAGCTTATTCTAATAGGTGCTACGACTGAGAACCCAAGTTTCGAAGTTATACCTGCTTTGCTTTCTCGTTGTCGTGTTTTTGTCCTTGAAGAACTCACAGATGAAGACATGAGGAAGATTTTCAAGAGCACTGGCCACAAGATGAAAAAGGATGCTATCGAGTGGCTTATCTCCATGTCTAAAGGCGATGCTCGCCAAGCATTATCTATGATAGAAAATACTATATCACTTTATGGTGAGATAAATATTGATAATTTTGTAAATACACTCCAGTCAAAGTTCCTCCGCTATGATAAAAAGGGAAGTGAACATTATGATACTATCAGTGCGTTCATAAAGAGCATGCGGGCTTCACAGCCAGATGCAGCCCTATACTATATGAACCGCATGCTCGTAGCAGGAGAGGATCCAAAGTTCATCGCTCGTCGTATGGTAATTTTTGCTAGTGAAGATATCGGACTTGCACTTCCTACTGCCCTAGTAGTTGCCAATGCAGTATTTCGAGCAGTCGAGACTATAGGTATGCCTGAATGTGCTATAAACCTTGCTCACGGCGTAGTTTACTTGTCAGAGGCTCCAAAGGACCGTCGAGCGAATGATGCCTACCTAAAATCCAAGGACGATGCTATTAACTATGGTAATCTTTCTATTCCACTAATGATTAGAAACCCCACGACGAAGCTAAATAAGGAGCTCGGGTATGGTAAGGAATATGAAAAGTATACTTCTAAAGACTTACTCCCAGAAAAACTAAAAAACAGAAAATACCTAGAAAACAAAAGGAAATCATAGCTATTGACTTTTAGTCTAATTTCATGTATAATTGACAAAAGTTAAATTTTAGTTTTTAAACCACCAGCTAAAACTGGTAAAAAAATTAGGTTATGAAAAAAACAAAAGTTTTAGAGCAAAGTTTTGGTGCTCTTTGTATTGTTGGAGTTATAACATTGATTAATTTTTTGGGCCATATCTTATCAGAAGGTCCAATTAATTGGCCAGCAACAAGCTGGTCGCTAATAATATGTATTATTTGTATATGGTCTGCTGTGGCCATCAACAAAAAATACAAAGTAATTGATAACATGAAAGACGAAGACAGTGAAATGAAATAACGACACGAACCGTAGATAATTAATTTTATTCTGCGGTCGTTTTGTTTTTAAATAAGTAATTTTGACCTATAGATATAGATATAGATTTAGTGTTATAATGAAAATATGAAAA
>CAIJLF010000054.1 GCA_903821415.1 uncultured bacterium
AATAAAATAGTCTCTGAAAAATGACTTGCGTAGGTCGACTGGACCGAGCAGAGCAAAATCTTAGTAAAGATTTATGTGTGCGTTTTGAAGAGAACTATTTTATTGAAGTATCGGGTTTAAAAAATTATCAAATTATTAGTTAATTATATAAAAATATATGTCAAAAATTATAGGTATCGATTTGGGTACAACGAATAGTGCGGTTGCTATCATTGAAGGTGGTCAGCCAAAAATTATAGAAAATATAGAAGGTGCACGTACGACTCCTTCGGTTGTTACTGTTACAAAAAACGGTGACAGAATGGTAGGCTTACTTGCAAAGCGTCAAGCAGTGACGAACCCTGAAAATACGGTTTACGGTATAAAGAGATTCATCGGTCATATGTATGATGATCCTGAAATTCAAAAGGATGAGAAAACTATTCCTTACAAAATACAAAAAGGAAGTACAGGTGGAGTAGAGACAAAGATTGGAGATGGATGGCTACGCCCTGAAGAGATTTCTGCAATGATTCTAAGTAAAATTAAAGCAGATGTTGAAGCAAAACTTGGAGAGAAAATCACTGAAGCAGTCATCACTGTTCCTGCATATTTTAATGACGCACAAAGAAAAGCTACAAAGGACGCAGGTGTTATCGCAGGTCTTGATGTAAAAAGAATTATCAATGAGCCTACTGCAGCTGCCCTTGCTTATGGTTTTAATACAAAGAAGAACGAAAAGATAGTAGTTTATGACTTTGGAGGAGGAACATTCGATGTATCTGTTCTAGAAGTTGGTGATGATGTTATCGAAGTTAAGTCTACAGATGGAGACTCACACATGGGTGGTGAAGATATTGACCAGAAGATAGTACGATGGATCGCCGATGAATATAAGAAAGAATCAGGTATTGATGTTACTAAGGATGTTCTTGCTCTTCAACGTCTAAAGGAAGCAGCAGAGAAAACTAAGCATGAACTTTCTACAACTACTGACTCAGAAATAAACATTCCATTCATAACTTCAGATGCACAAGGTCCAAAGCACTTACTTTTAAAAATGTCTCGTGCTGTATTAGAATCTCTAGCAGAAGAATATGTAACTCGCTCAATAGAGATTACAAAGAGAGCTGTCGAAGCATCTCCATTTAAGATGAATGAAATCAATGAGATTATTCTAGTGGGAGGTCAGACAAGAATGCCAGCAATAGTAGAAGCAGTAAAGAAATTATTTGGTAAAGAGCCAAATCGTTCTATAAATCCAGATGAAGTAGTTGCTCTAGGTGCTGCAGTTCAAGCCGGAGTATTACAAGGGGATGTTCGTGATGTTCTTCTTCTTGATGTCATTCCTCTATCTCTTGGTATCGAAACACTAGGAGGAGTAGCGACAAAACTTGTAGAAAGAAATACGACAATTCCTTCTTCAAAGTCTCAGATATTTTCAACAGCAGCTGACAATCAAACAAGTGTAGAAATACATATAACTCAAGGTGAGCGCCCTATGGCAAGTGACAATAAGTCTCTCGGTAGATTTATATTAGATGGTATTCCACCATCACCTCGTGGAATTCCACAAGTTGAAGTTACATTTGATGTTGATGCAAACGGAATTCTAAATGTGAAGGCAATGGATAAAGCTTCAGGAAAGGTTCAGTCTATTCGTATTGAAGCTAGTTCTGGACTTACAGATGCAGATATTAAAAAGATGCGTGACGAAGCAGAAGCAAATGCAGATCTAGATGCGAAGAAAAAAGAATTAGCTGATGTTAAAAATACTGCAGAGATGATGATCTTTACTGCTGAAAAATCTGTAAAAGATTATGGAGATAAAGTAACACCAGAAATAAAAACTGAGATAGAAAATAAAATCGCAGAAGTTAAAAAGGCCAAAGAAGGAAGTGACTTAGATGCTATTAAGAAAGCTACAGAGGGACTTTCAACTGAAATGTCTAAAATAGGTGAAGCTATGAGTAAAGCTGGAGAAGCTCCAAAAGAAGGAGAGAATCCAACTCCTGAAGCTCAAGAACCTGAAATCAAAGACGCAGAAGTAAACGAGAATCCAGAACAGAAGTAAAAATTACTAAGTGCTTCTTCTCAAATAACTCTCTTTAAAATGCAAC
>CAIJLF010000055.1 GCA_903821415.1 uncultured bacterium
TAGCCGATAAATTTATAGAATCAAATTAATTTAAGTTATATTTTATTATACTTTTTCGATTTGATTATGATCACGCTCTCTCATCAAACGAGGAACAGTTTTTGCTATTAGTACTAGAAACATTAATAGCATTACGACGACAAATTGTTTTTTAGTCATAATAATTTTTTTTATTATATATAACATTTATACTAAAAATTGACAAGATTGAGAATAATCCTTTGAATTTATTCGAAAATGATGTAAAGTAGTAATCTATATGGCTCACGGAGAAGTAGTAATACGTTTTGAAAAAGTTTTTTTTGAATATGGACACAATAAACCGATACTAGACTCGGTTGATTTTTCTGTGCGTCGTGGGATGAAGGTGACAATCATGGGTCAGAATGGGGCAGGGAAAAGTACTCTTTTCTCTCTTATCACAGGAGAACAACAGCCAGAAGAGGGAATAATAAACTTAGCACAGAGGACGACTATTGCATTGTCTCGCCAAGTTATTCCACGGGATGAACTCGACCTTACTGTCAGAGCTTTTTTTGAAAAATGTTTTAAAGAAAAAGTTTATGATATAGACCCTCGAATAGATGATGTATTAGAGATAGTAAATCTGAAAGGTCATGATAAAGTTCATGAGAGGATAGTTCGTTCTTTCTCTGGTGGTCAGCAAGCACGTTTGTTGCTTGCTTCTGCTCTTATACAAGAGCCAGATATTCTTCTTCTTGATGAACCGACAAATAATCTAGACAAAGCAGGAATATCACATCTAACAGATTTTCTTGTGAAATACAAGAAGACAGTTATTGTTATTTCCCATGATGCGCACTTCTTAAATTCTTTTACAGATGCAGTTTTATACTTAGATGTCTATACAAAAAAGATAGAGCAATACGTGGGTAACTATACTGATGTTCGTGATCAGATTGCTGCTCGAATGGAAAGAGAAAATCGTAAGAACGCAATGCTTTCAAAAGAGATACAAGCAAAGAAAGATCAAGCTAATGCCTTTGCAATGAAAGGAGGAAACCTACGTGCAGTAGCAAAACGCATGAGAGAGTTAGCAGAAGATTTAGAAGAAGAGAAGGTAGACGTAAGAAAAGAAGATAAGACTATCAGGAACTTTGTAATATCAACTCAAGACGATTATGTAGGAGATATAGTAACCTTTACTTCTGTACCGATATATAAGAATCATAAAATCAAAAATATTAAAGTAAATGTAAAGCTTCGCAAGAATAAGCACCTGCTTCTTTCAGGGCCGAATGGTATAGGAAAGAGTACTCTACTAGAGTCTATTGTAAAAGGAGAGGTTGATGGTATTTCTATACCTCCAGAAGTTCGAGTGGGCTACTATAGACAAGACTTTTCTACACTTGATTTCAATCATACTGTTTATGAGTCTTTAGCAGATACAATGAGAAAAGTTAGTGGAAAAGTCCATGAGGAGAGTATAAGAGCAACCGCTGCAAGTTTTTTGATAACAGGAGATATGGTATACACACAGATAGGAAGCCTCTCAGAAGGACAGAAGGGGCTAGTTGCTTTCGCAACCTTGGTTCTTACAAAACCTGGGCTTCTGATTCTCGATGAGCCTACCAATCATATCAACTTCCGTCATTTACCAGTCATTGCTAAAGCTCTAAGCGACTTCAAAGGTGCGATGATACTAGTATCACATGTCCCTGACTTTGTAGAACAGATTCGTATTGATGAGACACTTGATTTAGATAAATAGTTATATATTCTTTTAATATTAAGGTTATATTGCTATTGACAAAATCAATATAAAGTATATAATATTTGCATTATGAAAAATACATTTATTACATTTTTTGTGTTTGTTTTCATTTTTACATTCGGTATATTATTAACCCCAAGCCATTCTGAAGCTGGTTATGGCTATTACGGTAATAATATAAACTACGGATATAATTATGGTGATGGTTTAACATCATACGGATATAATGCTTACACATCTCCATCATACGGATATAATGCTTACACATCTCCATCATACGGATATAATGCTTACA
>CAIJLF010000056.1 GCA_903821415.1 uncultured bacterium
AGCATCTTTATCTTCAAATATTATTCTACCTGTAGCTTCAGCGTTTCCAGAACCTACCACTAATGGATGTTTAAATCCCTCGATACTAAGTACAGGTAGTTCTTTCATTTGGAAAAGTTCAAGTGCTCCTAGGACTGCTACATCCAAGTCTGGTATGCTTTCCAAATTAAATTTATTAAGTATTTCTATATTTTTATTTTCCATAAATTATTGTTCTCTAATGATAATAGAATTCCAGTCTGCATCGAATTTTTCAATTCCTTTGTCTGTTAATTCATGTTGATAATTATATTCAGACCAATTTTTATTTAGGTCTATTCCTTTATAAGGTATATCTTTAAATTTAGATGTATCGTATATATATTCTTTCCCTGGTATAGGCATACCTTTTTCTGCCCATTCGGAAAGTATTTTAAGTGGTGCAGTTATGATATCTGATCCCATAGCTAGAGAGCATAAAAAGTGGTCCATCGTTCTTATACTTGCAGCGAGTACTTCCACGTGACCATCGCCCTGCTTGAAGTCTTCTAGAATATTAGAGATAAGCATCATTCCGTTCTCTCCTATATCATCTAGTCTTCCTATGAATGGCGATACGTATACGTCACCCTTTTTAGCCCCACGAGTAGCAGCGTAGACAGTCGCGGCTTGTTCTTCGTCAAAGCAGAGAGTCATATTCACTCTCATATTGGCTTTTATGGACATCTCTGCTGCAGCAAGACCTGCCTTTATTATCGGATATTTTACTTGAGCATTTGGAATCCAACTAAACATCTCTTTCCCTTGTTCAAACATTTCTTCTGCTGTGGTAGTCTTGTCGTCGTATACTTCGATAGAGACTGATCCGTCTGGAATAAGTTTCGATATCTCAGTAACTATTTCTTTATATCTTTTATATATTTCCTTATTTGTTAACTTTTCACCATTTTTGATAAATTTTTCTGCCTCAAGTTTTGCAAGAAGTGATGGATTAGTTGTTTGTCCGTCTAGGAACCCGAGAACTTCTAATACCTTTTTTGTTTCTTCTGGATCTGCACTGTCTAGGAATATTTTTGTTTTAAGATTTTGTGGTCGCATATTTTATATAATTATATTAGTTTATTTATTACTAGCATTGTGTCCTCCGAACTGGTGACGCATTGCAGATAGAACTCTTCCTATATATGAAGGATTATCTTTTGACCTCTTTCTGAATTCTAGCGACTCTTCGATGATAGCTACTGGCACGTTGAATTCTTTGGCAGCATCTACTGTCCATTGTCCTTCGCCACTATGTGCTACTTCTGCAGAACAGCACTCCTCTTTATCTAGCTCATTACTAAATTTTACGTAAGCTTCTGTGAGCCATCTGACTAAACTCGAAGTGATGACAGAGCCGTTATTGTATATCTTAGCGACAGAGAGCATATCTAGAGCAAAAGGGGATTCTTTCAATATGTTGAATCCTTCAGCTATTGATTGCATCATTCCGTATTCAATTCCATTGTGTACCATTTTTACAAAGTGTCCTGCGCCTGACTTGCCCATATAGCCATAGCCGTCTTTTACTGACATATCTTTAAATAAATTTTCGTATTTCTTGTAGAGCTCTGGATCTCCTCCTACCATTACACAGGCTCCATTTAATGCTCCTCCTGGTCCTCCTGATACACCGACGTCGAGGAAGTTGATTCCACTCTCTGCTAGTTTTATACCTCTTCTTATCGAATCCTTGTAAGGTGAATTCCCTCCGTCTATTACTGTATCTCCTTTATTCAAAAGGGGGAGAAGGGACTCTATCACTTTATCTACACCAGTATATGGCACCATTATCCAGATTGTTTTAGGAGCTGTAAGCTTTTCCACAAATTCATTTAGTGAGTATGATCCTTCTATTCCTTCAGATTCGAGTTTCTTAGTTGCTTCACTACTTTGGTTGTATCCTATAACTTTCCAGTTCTTTGAATGCAATTGTCTGGCCAAGTTTCCTCCCATTTTACCTAGACCTATTATTCCTACTTCACCCTTTTTTTCTTTACTAGGTTCTGTTCCGGTATTTGATTCATCTGAGAATGTCTTACGTGTTAGATGTATATTAGGTTCATATACTTTAAGTGGAATAATATTTCTTTTCCATGCATCAAGTATTGGGTCAGTAAATTTCCAAGATGCCGTGACTTCATCAGCAGAGATAAAGAGAGTTTGATTGCCTTCCATTGCAGAGAATAGTATTTTTGCATACTCTTCCACGTATTCAGCTTTAGTTTCTTTTTCATACAAGAAGAAGGATAAGACACGCTCTTCTATGACTTGTTCAAATCCTGGCTTCTTGGTCCAGAAATTGATAGTTACTTCGTCATTTGGTTCGAGACAGAAAACTATTTTATTTGGAGTATGGGTTACTTCCTCACAGTGTATACAGACTGGTGGTTGCTTGAGGGTTAATACTATTTCCTTTCTAGATTCACCTATACATTTTCCAGCTTCCATATAGATAGGTATCCCTTTCCATCTTGGATGTAGTAGCTCTGTCTTTATTGAGAAGTATGTTTCAGTCTCAGATTTTGGATTTACCCCTTTTACATCTTTATATCCTTTGTATTGCGATCTGAAAGTATTCTTACGGATTAGATCATCAGTCCACTTATTGAGTGTCCTTAGTATCAAGGCTCTGTTTTCACGCACAGTAGAGACTCCCATTTCTATAGGATATTCTGAAGTGATGGCTGCTAGCATTGTGAGTATGTGATTCTGACCTACATCACGCAAGGCACCGATAGAGTCATAAAAGTTGCCTCTGTCTTCTACTCCTATAGTTTCAACTAGACGTATGTCTATTTTCTCAATCATCGTGTTGTCCCATATATTTTCAAAAAGGTTATTTGAAAAACGGAAGTTTTCGATTCCTTGTATTATTTCTTTGAATAGATAGTGGTCTATTCTATATATTTGTTCTTCTTTAAAATACTTAGAAAGGAGCTCTTGGAGTTTTTGAGCACTATCGAGGTCTGTACCGAAAGGCTTTTCTATTAGTATACGACTCCATCCTAGCTCGTCTCCGCATGGAATGTTCAGCTTTACTTCTGCCAAGTTTTTGAAAATTTGATCATAGTATATAGGTGGTATAGCGAGGTAGTAGAGCTTGTTCGCACATACACTCCAGCCGTTTTCTATCTCCGTTATATGTTCTGCTAGAGATTTAAAAGCTTCTAGGTCTTCAAATGCTCCTATTTTGTATGTAAATAATTTAAAAAATGAATCAAATTCTTTTTCGTCTATTTCACCTTCTGATTTCTTCTTGATTGCACCTAAGATAAATTCTTTCAATTCATCATTAGTCAATTCTACCTTTGAGAATCCGACGATAGCAAGATGTGTAGGAAGTCTGCCATGAGTGAAGAGATTCCATAGAGATGGTATTATCTTTTTAGTAGCGAGGTCACCAGTCATTCCAAACAATGTGAATATCGATGGGATATTATTTATTTTCGTTTTATTCATAATTTATATAATTATTTCTTTTAATATACTAAGGTCTTTATTATATCAAAATATTATGAATAAAGCATGAATGTTACTTTACAAGTTTGACAGTTTGATGAATTAGTTTAATGGTTGAAAATAAATAGAAAAAAGACCATATTTTTGTTATATTATATGCATGTCGTTATTAGTTTTATGCTAATTAAATAAGACATCGCAAATTCTCCTAAATAAGTTTTTCATAAATAAATTTCTCTTGCAAAAAAGAGATAAAATTATGACTTTAAATAGCCTAAATGTTTTTTCTCGGCCA
>CAIJLF010000057.1 GCA_903821415.1 uncultured bacterium
ACCACTGACTGGGGGGGGGGGTAAAATCATTACTATGTCTCGTATACAATTTAGTCATACATATCAATATATCATTTCTACTGAAAATCTCCTCCTTGCGTGGAAAGAGTTTTTGAAAGGCAAAAAATCAAGGAAAGATGTTTTAGAGTTTGAAAGAAACTTAATGACTAATATCTTGAAACTTCACAGTGAACTTTCAAATAAAACATACAAACATTCTGATTATCAAGCATTTAATATATCTGACCCTAAACCACGAAGTATACATAAAGCAAAAGTGCGAGATAGGTTGCTTCATCACGCACTCTACCGTGAACTTTATCCATTTTTTGACAGGACATTTATAGCCGACTCGTATTCTTGTAGGAAAAATAAAGGAACACACAAAGCGATGCGGAGGTTTCGGGTATTTTCAAATAAGGTATCAAAAAACAATACAAAAACTTGCTGGGTTTTGAAGGGTGATATACGAAAGTTTTTTGGGTCCATAGACCAGAAAATACTTATTGAAATTATTAAAGAATACATTTCAGACAAAGATATAATCTCGTTATTGTTAGAAATTATTGGAAGTTTCCAATCTATAAAAAAGGATGTTGGGCTACCTCTCGGTAATTTAACATCACAAATACTTGTGAACATTTATATGAATGAGTTTGACCAGTTCGTAAAACACAAACTAAAAGCAAAATACTATATTCGCTACGCTGATGATTTTGTTATTATGTCTGACAAAAAAGAGTGGCTTGAAAACTTATTGCCACAAATAGCAATTTTTCTTGGAATACGGCTCAAGTTATTACTTCATCCAGACAAGGTTTTTATAAAAACTCTTGCTTCGGGTGTTGATTTTCTTGGGTGGGTCCATTTTCCTGACCATCGGATAGTAAGAACAATAACTAAATGCAGAATGTTAAAACATATTAGACAAACGGAAGGGAAAAAAGAAACGGTCCAGTCCTGTCTTGGGCTCTTGAGCCACGGCAATGCGAAGAAACTTTCTAACTCAATATCTATGAAATATGTAATTGAAAAATAAAGGATTTTTGAGTTTATCCACATTCATTGCTTTTTCATCTATTTCGTGTATACTATACCCATAAGTCGCCCGTGCCTCGCAAGAGTGTGCGGGTTTCTTTTTTTGGTATATAATGTGTTTTATGGATAATAAGGAAAGGATTTCTATATTGATTGATGGCGGTAATTTTTATCATCTAGTTATTAAAAAACTTGGTATTAAAGAAAATGATTTTGATTTTGATGCCTTCGCTAATCTACTTGTTGATGGAAGAAATGTTAGTGAAAATTGTAAGCGTTTTTATAAAGGTTCAGTCCGTGAGAGAGAAGGAGATTTCCACAGTAAGCAGTTAATGTCCGAACAAACAAAATTATTTACTACTCTATCAAAAGGTGGGTGGGAAATTAAGCACAGCAAGTTAAGGAGGAGAATTGAGGAGTTGGTAATTGATAGTCGTGTAATTGAGTATAAAAAACTTAAAAAACTCGGTATTGAAAAAATACAAACAGAAAGAATGCGTGAAAAGGGTATTGATGTAAAAATTGCCACAGACCTTCTAGTTGGTGCTTTTGATGATAAATATGATACTGCCATTGTTGTAAGTTCCGACTCCGACCTTGTTCCAGCGATAGATTGGGTTCGCAATAGAATGAAAAAGAAAGTGGAATACATCGGATTTTCTATTTCTAATCCTACTGAACCAGAAAAATCAACGAAGCCGTTGATGATGATGTTTAGTAAAACAGATGTTCAGAGAGTTTTTTCTGATATAGATATGCGTAAGTTTATAAAATCACCTGAGAATACTTTATTTACACAAGGAGAAGACCCTTTATCAAAATAATATATTAAAATAGTGAGAAGTAGGGTAGGGTAAAATTAGACCATTTTAATAAGTTGAAACTCTGGAATATAAATTGTTGCATCGTTTCTTCTCTCAAAAACAGTTCTAACATCCTCTACTACGGCACCCCAAAACAAAAACCCCTGAAAAGGGTTGTTTTTGTTTTGGGGTGCCTAAGCAAGCCAACTGCTTGGATTGCGTCTGGGATTTGAAAAGCTTTTCGTTGCAAATTTTGATTTATCAAAATTTGTCGAAAAGGTGTACTGAACCTGTAAGGTTCAAAAAGGCTACTGCCGGTCCCAGTAGGCACCCTCTTCTTCTAGACTTAGTAACTCGTGACAATTCCCAGTAGATATTGAAAAGGTGTACAGATTCTGCGATTCATCTAAATCGCCTACGGGGTAAGAATCTAAAAGCGCGAATGAGTACATTCGCCTACTGGGTACTCGCGGTCCCAGTATGCACCTTATATAGATACTTTTAAATGATTGGTTATTTTCTATCAATAAATATATAATAACCCTATGAATCTTATCCAAAAAATAAAAGAATTAAATTTACCAAAAGACCAATACGTTGTGGTAGGTAGTGGAATACTAGATATCTTGGGAATAAGAAAAGCTTCAGATATAGATATCGCAGCTACAAAAGATTTACATCAAAAATTAAGAGAATCAGGTCTCTGGGGAGAAAATAAAAGATTCAATAAGATTTTTCTTAAAAAAGATATATATGAAATTATTCCTCAGTTAAATTGGGAAAATTATAATACAACAACAGAGGAAGCAATATCTAGTGCGCTATTAATAGAAGATATTCCATTTATGAACTTGTATGAATTAATAAAGTTTAAAACCGCTCTAGGCAGAGAGAAAGACTTTAAGGACATAAAACTTTTAAATGAATATTTAGATAACAAAACAGAAAAGCGAGTAAGAGCTGTGATTATAAAGGATAAAAAAGTTTTACTTATGCATCGTATGAAGCATGGTCACGAATACTGGGTCTTTCCTGGTGGTGGAGTTGATAATACTGATGTAAGTCTAGAAGATGCATTAAAAAGAGAATGCTTAGAAGAGCTTGGTGTTAATATTGAAGTTGGTGATTTATTCATGAAGAAATTTTATATTATAGATAACCTTCAGGGACAAGAACAATACTTTTATAACTGCAGTATCGTCAGTGGTGAAGTGGGTACTGGTACAGGTCCAGAATGGAGAGGTAGAGATATTGAAAAATATGGAACTTATGAATTATCATGGATACCTATATTAGAATTTAAAGATAAGATTGTCTATCCTTTTGAGATGAGGGATAAAGTATTCCTTCTAATTTGATTTTCATTAAAACCCGAGTATAATTTAGATATGAAAAAATTTCTAATATTCATTATAGTAATTGTTTTACTAATAGTTTTAATTATTGGTTATCTAGGTTTTATACCTGGTCTATCAGCCCTAATGGGAACCAATAAACCTATAGATCTTGAAGTCTTAGCTAGTAAAGAATCTCTAAGTCTAGCGGATAAAAAGGTAGGTATTTCGCATATGGTTATAACTAGTTTGGCACCAGATGGTAAAAATATAAAATACGAGGGTTCTCATAAGGCAGACCTCACTCTTTCAAGTGTTGAATTTTCATCGTTGTTACAATCTGGTGGATGGGAGTTTAGTGAGGCAGTTAAAGATATTCAAATAAAAATGAATAAAGACGGAAAGGTTCAAGCATCAGCTCTTGTAAATGTTGATAAGTTAGAAAAATATCTTAGTAATACTGGTCTTGTGAACACTAAAGATTTTAAAACATATTCTGACAAAATTAAAGTTTTGGAAAAAACTGTTCCTATCTATATGGCTGGAACAGGGGAGGTAGTAAATAATAAAGTAAAACTAAATCTAGATAGTGTGAAAGTCGGACGTTTACCAATACCGATGAATGCTGAAAGTAGTGGATATCTAGTTCAACTCCTAGAAAATCGTATCGATAGCATACCTGGTTTCAGGGTTGATTCTGCTAAAGTTGAAGATGGCCAATTAAATTTCAAAGGTAGTTTACCAAATAAAGCAGAAATAGGACCTTTCTAGTTTAAATTTGATATATTCTAATTATTTTTTTCCTATCCCTATTTTCCTATATCCTGTTATAATATAACTATGAATACAAATCAAAAGTTAGGAATTAAAGTATTTTATTATTACCTTTCAAAAAGGGTAACTATTGGTATATTTTTATTAGTTATTTCTTTTATTATTTCTTCAATGAAGGGAGCTGTGGTTACGAAGATGGCTCTCTTAATTCCTCTAACTGTATCGCTAACAATAGTTGGCTACTTAGTAAGTGGTTTATTTATAGCTTCTACATTATTGATATTATTTGGAATAGTAATGAGCTTTATTAACTATATTAGTTGCGAGTATACCTTAGACGAAAATTCAATTAGTATAAGAAGAGGAATCTTTAATAAAAAAGAAGTTTTCATACCTTACAGACAAATAGAAAATATAAATATAGATCAAACATTTAATTTCAAA
>CAIJLF010000058.1 GCA_903821415.1 uncultured bacterium
AGAAGTTAGAGGTAGAGATTTAGTCACAGGTTTACCTCGCCAAGTTATAGTTACAGATTCAGATATAAGAGAAGCGATACTTCCTTCAGCCCTTAGTCTGGTCGACGGAGTAAAAGAAGTTTTAGAAACTACTCCTCCAGAAATTCTTTCTGATATAATGCATAGGGGTTTAGTTCTTTCCGGTGGCGGAGCTATGATCAGAGGACTAGATGTTCTTCTTCAGAAAACTCTTAAGATTCCTATATATATTGCCGAAGATCCGCTCACGGCTGTAGCTCGAGGTACAGGGGTAGTGCTCGATGACTTTGAGACTTATCAAGAAGTTTTATTAAACACAGATGATACATCAGTTCCGAGATAAAAAAGAAATAGCTAAGAGAAAAAGATTGGTTAAAAATATTATTTTTTTAATTATTTTTTTACTTGTTGCTGCCTTAGGATTTTTTGCTAAGACTAGTAATTTGCTCCATTTTATAGGAAGACCTATTTGGAAGATTGAGAAGTCTATTAGAGAGAGTGCAAAGGATAGTAAATATTTAGTTCGTACAAAAGCTTCTGTGTACAAAGACAACGAGGGTCTCCTTGCTGACAATCGTGATTTAAAATATTCAATGATTGATTATAATATTTTGAAAGATGAAAATATTTCTTTGAAAGAATTACTTGGGCGTAAGCCTGTCAGTAAGGATTTAGTTTTATCTAATATTTTAACGAAGCCAAATTATTCTCCATACGACACTATCATTATAGATGCAGGATCAGATGTAGGGGTAAACGTGGGGAATATTGTATATGCAAATTCAAGTACTTTAACTCCTATCGGTGAGATAAGTATGGTATATACAAACACTTCGCTTGTAACTTTATATACCAATCCAGGTCAGACAACAGAAGCTATGATGGATGGATCGAACACGAGTGTAGAGTTGGTTGGTCGTGGAGGAGGGAATTTTGAGATGAGTATACCTATAGATCTTCCTTTCACTAAAGGAACAAATGTTTATTTACCAAGTCTAGAGACTGAGATTATAGCTGTAACCCAAGATATTATTTCCTCTCCCAATGATCCAGTTAAAAAAGTATTATTAAGTTCACCTGTAAATGTTCAGAGTTTAAAATGGATATTTATAAATCGTGAATAGAATAGATGAAAGTATTTAATTTTAAAATTGAAAAAAAGTTACCTAATGCCTTAGGTAGAGTAGGAGCGATTACTACTCCTCACGGAGTTATAGAGACTCCGTCTTTTGTTGTTGTTGGTACTAAGGGAACAGTTAAATCATTGACTCCTGAACAATTAAAAGAGCTCGGAACTCCAGTGGTTCTTGCAAATACTTATCATTTATATTTACAGCCTGGGGATGAGCTTATAAGAGATGCTGGTGGTTTACATAAATTTATGAATTGGGATGGTCCTATGATGACTGATTCAGGTGGTTTCCAAGTCTTTTCTCTTGGAGTTGCTTATGGCAAGGAACTTTCAAAAGTAGTATCAGTTACAGACCCTAGTCTGCTAATACCTGAGAGGTCCACAGCCGAAGATGGAGCACCTCGTTTAGCGACTATAGGGAATGACGGTGTGTCTTTCCGTTCTCATATCGATGGATCACTTCACTATATAACTCCTGAGAAATCGATCGAGATCCAGCACAACTTGGGGGCAGATATTATTTTTGCATTTGATGAGTGCACTTCACCGACTGAGAGTGATAGATATCAAGACGAAGCATTGTCTCGTACTCACGCTTGGGCGAAGAGAAGTTTGATAGAACATAAGAAGAGGGAAGAAATAAAAGAGACTTCATCTGCAATTCTTTTTGAGAGGTCCTCGGACGAGGGGGACGGAAGCGGTGCCAGACCATCTCAAAAAGAACAGCAGATTTTGTCTCAGAATACTTTTCCTCAGGCTCTCTTTGGTATTGTTCAAGGGGGACGTTCAGAGATATTAAGAAGAAAGTCTGCGAAAATTATAGGAGAGATGGATTTTGATGGTTTTGGTATTGGTGGATCTTTTGCAAAGGAAGATATGTCTAGTGCTGTTCGATGGGTCAACGAAGAGCTTCCAGAAGAGAAGCCTCGTCATCTACTAGGTATAGGAGAGCCAGAGGATTTGTTTAGAGGTGTAGAGAACGGAGTGGATCTTTTCGACTGTGTTGGCCCTACTCGTATAGCACGAAACGGAACTATGTTTACTAAGGGTGGCAAGATAAATATATTAAATGCAAAATTTATAAGAGACTTTTCATCTATCGATGAAGGGTGTAAATGTAATACTTGCACGAATTATACTCGTTCATATTTATCACATTTGTTTCGAGCCAAGGAGATGCTTGGTGCGACTCTCGCTTCTATTCACAACGTATATTTTATTACGAATCTAGTTAAAGAAATGCGTCAATCAATACTCGAAGATAGATTTTTTGAATACAAGGAGGAATTTTTAGGAAAATACCATTCTTGACTTTAAATTTTTTTTCTCTAATATAGGTATGAAATTAGTAGGTCAATAATTCTGGGTCAAGCATAATTGATTGTCCTGGATGGACTTGTCGTCATAGAGATAATTCTTTATGTTAATGAAGGTCACAGGGTGGCCAACTGTGTTCTTTCCAAGTCAGCTTATTGATTTTAGCGTATTTTCTTCGGAGGGTACGCTTTTTTTATTTCAGGAAATAGGGTAATCTTATAACATATATGAAAGACAAGGTATTTAAATTAAAGAGTGAATATAAGCCAGACGGTGACCAGCCAAAGGCTATTTTAGAGTTGCTTGATGGCCTTAAAAAAGGCTTGAGGAAGCAGACTCTTTTAGGAGCTACAGGTACAGGTAAGACTTTCACTGTCGCCAATGTTATTGAAGAATGGAACAAGCCTACCTTAGTAATAGCTCACAATAAAACCTTAGCGGCCCAACTCGCTCAGGAGTTCAGAGAATTTTTTCCTGATGCAGCAGTTCACTATTTTGTATCATACTATGATTATTATCAGCCTGAGGCATATATGCCAGTCACCGATACATATATTGAAAAAGATGCTCAGATAAATAAAGAGATAGATAGACTTCGCCATGCGACTACACAGTCTGTTCTTACTCGTAAAGATGTTATTATTGTGGCGTCTGTATCTTGTATCTATGGTCTTGGAAGTCCTGAAGAGTATGAGAAAGTAAATTTGAAATTAGAAATAGGATCAAAAATTTCTAGAACTGATTTGATGAGAAAGTTACTTGGAATACATTTTGAGAGAACGAATGCAGATCTAAATCCAGGAACTTTTCGCTCTATCGGTGATCGTGTAGAAGTCATGCCGATATCTGAAACTTTTATTTATCAAATTGAATTTTCTTCTTCCCCGAGGCAAGGACTAGGGCCAAATAGTGGAAAAGATAAGTCCCTAGGCCTTGCCTCGGGGAATTCATATATTTCTAAAATATTAAAAGTTGATCCTGTTTCAGCTCATGTACTTAAAGATGAAAATGGTATTTTTCTGTTTCCAGCAAAGCATTTTATTACAGAAGATGAAAAGGTTAAAGTTGCTCTCAAGAATATTAAACTAGAACTTACCCAACAATTAAAAAAGTTTGAGAAAGAAGGAAAGCTTCTTGAAGCAGAAAGGATAAAGAGAAGAACTAATTATGATTTAGCAATGATTAAAGAAGTTGGCTATTGTAATGGTATTGAGAATTATTCTAGGCAGTTATCTGGTAAAAAAGAAGGGGAGGCTCCTGATACTTTGCTGTCTTATTTTAAAAGAGATTTTTTAACTATTATCGATGAGTCACACGTCACTCTACCTCAGCTAGGTGGTATGTATGCAGGTGATTCTTCTCGCAAGAAGACATTGGTAGAATTTGGTTTCCGTCTTCCTTCAGCGAAAGACAATAGACCTCTTAAGTATGAAGAATTCGAAAAAAGGATTGGCGATGTTATTTATGTATCAGCAACTCCAAGTGAACTAGAGAGGACGACTAGTGATAAAATAGTTGAACAAATTATTCGTCCTACTGGATTGATAGATCCAGAGATAATAATTAGAGGTGTAACTGTAAAGGAAAATTATGGAGGTCAAATAGAAGACTTTGTTAAAGAGGCTGATAGAGTTATAAAGAAAGGCTTTCGTGCTATTGCTACTACTTTGACCAAAAAGATGGCAGAAGATTTATCGATATTTTTAAAAGAGAAAGGTTATAAGGCAGAATATTTACATAGTGATATAAAGACGATAGAGAGAATTCAAATATTAACCCAGTTTAGAAAGGGGGACTTTGATATTCTTATAGGGGTCAATCTTCTTCGTGAAGGTTTAGATTTGCCAGAGCTTGCATTGATTGGTATCCTTGATGCAGATAAAGAGGGCTTTCTTCGTTCTGAAACATCTCTCATACAGATTATCGGACGTGCTGCTCGTAATGTGGAAGGTAGAGTAGTTCTCTATGCTGACCGTATGACGAAAGCATTGGATAGTGCTATAGGAGAAACAACAAGAAGAAGAGATATACAGATAGCTTACAATAAAAAGCATGGGATAACTCCTCAGACTATTATAAAAAAGATTAAAGATATCACAGAAGAGCTTGAGAATAAGCACGAGAAGGCTGTGAATGCAGAACTTGATCTAGATGTGGAGTTGTTTAAAAGAACTTTTGGACAAAGTAAAAGTAATAAAGGAAAAGGTGAAAGGGAGTCAGTCAAGAATTTACTTCTTTCCGACGAAGATAGGAATAAGAATGTTTATGAAAAGATAATTAAAATAAAAGAAAAAGAAATGAATAAAGCAGTGAAAGAGTTAGACTTCGAGACGGCTGCTATATTAAGAGATGAAATGGTAGTTTTAAAAGGAAAGATGGATAAAATAAATTCTATAGATAAAAAGTAAAAAAGCCATCCCGAAAGATGGCTTTAGTGAGGGGTTACCTCTTTATATGGGCTCAATTATGAAGAAAAAGGCGCATTACGTCGGGGTAGCAGGATTCGAACCTACGAACACTTGATATGCA
>CAIJLF010000059.1 GCA_903821415.1 uncultured bacterium
AGAAATTATTATATTTATACATGTAATAATTTTACATATAAAAATAAATAATTTATTATTTTAATAAACCAACTTGTCCGTATAATTTCTAACGGGACAAGTATCTTTATTTTAATTATTAATTAATAATTTTACTCATACCTCAAAGCTTCAATAGGATTCAGCTTTGAAGCTCGCTGCGCTGGATAATAACCGAAAACAATTCCAATAAAAGCAGAGACGCCAAAAGCTAGTAACACTGACGATAGAGATACTTGTGCTTGCAGTATCCCTAATTGGGTTATACCAAATGATACTCCCCAACCAAGCATCACTCCAATAACACCACCGATAAATGTAAGCATAACAGCCTCTACTAAAAACTGTATATTTACATCTCTTCTCTTGGCACCTATGGCTTTTCTCAATCCTATCTCTCTCGTTCTCTCAGTAACTGAAGTGAGCATCATATTCATAATTCCTATTCCACCAACAACAAGTGATATCCCAGCTATTGCGGAAAGTAGCATGGTGAAAGTTCCAGTAACAGAAGATGCTGTTGCTATTATATCTGCCTGATTCATTGTATTAAAGTCAGCTAATGTTGGATTTGAGATATGATGATTTGTTAAAATGGCTGTCGTCACATCAGCTTGAACTTGTGAAGTTACATTAGAATCTGTAGCTGCTACAGAGATAGAAGTAACGTATTGATCACCAGAAAAATATCTTTGTGCTGTTGATAATGGAATATATATCATATCGTCTGGATTTTGAAATCCTGTCCCGCCTTTTGCTACTGTCACTCCAACTATTTTAAATTGATTACCTTTAATTTTAATTGATTGACCCATAGCATCAGTTGCTACAGCGCTAGCCCCAAAAAGATCTGTAACTACAGTCGGACCAACTACTGCCACTTTAGCACCACCTGTATTATTTTGATCAGTGATAAAGTTACCTTGATCTATCGTCAAATTACGTACAGTAGGATAGTCTGACGTTACACCATCTACTGTTGTATTTGTATTAGTACCTTTAGCTGTTACTTGCATTCTACTCGAGACTTCAGCTGTGACAGCTTTAACCCCACTAATATTTTTGATAGAAGTAACATCACTCAATGTTAAAGTTTTTGCTGTACCTCGTCCTTGATTAACTTGCTGGCCTACACCACGAGGAGCGCCCGGAGATACAATTATAAGATTTGAACCGATGGATTGTATCGAGGCTGAAATAGAATTCTGCGCACCTGTGCCTATAGCAGTCATAGCTATAACAGAAGCGATACCAATAATAATACCAAGCATTGTGAGACCAGAGCGAACCTTATTACTCGAGAGTGCCATAAATGTTTCTTCTAGGATGTCTTTTGTTTTCATATAATTAAATAAGATTGAATAGTTAATAATCTATTTATGAGTGACCATGTTTATGATTTTCTTTTCGTGAAGATTGTCATCACTGATAATAAGCCCATCTCTGATAGTAATTATACGGTCAGCATGCAAGGCGACGTCATGCTCATGAGTGATCAGAACAATAGTTCTTCCTTGTTCCTTATTTAATTTCTGAAAAGTACCTAGAACTATCTCACCCGTTTTGGTATCAAGATTACCCGTTGGTTCATCTGCAAGAATAAGTGTGGGATTATTCACAAGTGCACGAGCAATAGCTACACGTTGTATCTGACCACCAGAAAGTTGATTTGATAAATGATAGAAATGAGATTCATTAAGACCTGAAGCAATCAACGCATCTTTAGCTCTTTCAATTCTTTCTTTTTCTCCGACTCCTTCATAGATCAAAGGCAATACTACATTACGTAAAACAGTTGTTCGAGGAAGTAAGTTGAAAGATTGGAAAACGAATCCAATTTTGTCTTTTCTTATATCTGCCAACTCATCATCAGATAAAGTTGAAACATCCTTACCGTCAAGAAAATAAGTACCACCCGTAGGATTATCGAGAGCACCTAATATATGCATAAGTGTAGACTTACCTGACCCAGAAGGTCCCATAATAGCTACGAACTCCCCATCATCAATTTTAAAACTTACTCCTTTCAAAGCTTCAAAAGGTTCACCCTCAGTCCTATATGATTTTTTTATATTTTTAATTTCTATCATATAGTTAATTATCTTCCAGTTACTGCTCTCATTGCATTTCCACCGGTATTTCTATTTCCTCCTCCCATTGAACCTAGGATACTTGGTGCAGTAGTAGTCTTTGCTGTAGTCCCAGCAGTTGTTTTTGTTATTATTACATCTCCCTCTTTAAGCCCTGTAGTTATTTCTGTAGAAGTATCATCTGCCAATCCTGTTTCGACGGTAATCTGAGTTGGTAATACCAGAGATGCTATTCCTATAGATCCTGATGGAACTGATGTTATGCCTAATGTTTCAACATAGCTTAATCCATTTTTACTTTTAATTGCACTACTAGGTACTACAATAACATCTTGTGCTGTCTTTGTTATGATAGTAGCTCCTACACTCATACCTGGCTTTACACGGACATCATCTACATCAAGACTTATCGTTACATTGTAAGTTACAACTCCTTGACTTACAGTTCCTACAGAATCAATACCATCGACTGATCCTGTTATCGTTAAACCATCAATGGCATCGAAAGTTAATGTCGCCTTCTGTCCTAATTTGATTTTTGCGATATCAACTTCGTTTAATGGAATTGACACCATTTTTTGCTTAGATATCAATGTACCTATACTTCCACTAGCAGATTGACCAACCTTTGCAGTTAGAGTTGATATTATTCCGTCAAATTGAGCTCTTATAAAATAGTCATCATAAGCGTTTTGTTTTGTTTCTAGAGAAAGCTCGGCTTGTCTGATATCAAGTTCATCTGCTGGTGACATAGCATCTTGTAGAGACTGAGCATTTTCACCATTGCTACTTATGCTTGATAAAATAGAATTTGTATAACTATTTACGCTATTAGTCCATGTAGTTAAATCTTTCTGTGTACTAATAGAGATAGAAGATGAAGCATCTTTTAAGTAATACGTAGTGAAGTCATAACTTGCTTGAAATAGCTTGACGGAGTTTGAGATGACTTTAGAAGTATCCAAACTTACCTTTAATAAATTATCTAAATCTTGATTGGAACTTGACCTAGATAAAGACTTATACAGTGCAACTGTTTTATCTAAGCTGGTTTTAGCATCCCAGTATGATTTTTCTGATAAGTCCAATTTATCTTTACCAGACTGACTTAGTACCATTTTATTTCTATAGCCTAAGTATCCATAATTTAAATCTGACATACCAGTTACGATAGTTTGCATATCTACTACATAAGAAGATATGTTGTTCCAAGTATCGTCATATGCCTTTATAATTGAATTCTTTTTTTGTAAAACACCTAATACACTTGGCTTCTTCAACTTATCCAAAGAAAGCTGAGCTGTCTCTAAAGAAATTCTTGCATCTGTTGAATCCATACTAGCTATCAACTGCCCTTTCTTAACTTCCTGGCCCACCTTTACAGGAACTGATATTATATTTCCAGAAGTATTGGCATTTATATTTAAAGTATCTGTTGATTGTATTTGTCCACTTCCGGATACAGATACAACAACATTACCTTTTGTTACAGCAGTAGTCACATACTTTGTTTCAGTACTTGTATTAGTTTTGAAAAATAATAAATAACAAGGTATCACAATAACTAAGATTATAATAATACTCCATATTTTGTTATTTGAAATAAATGATTTAATTTTCTGTATAAAGGTTAAGTTATTCATGATTTATATTTTATTATTATTAATTACTGGTGTATTTTGATTCGGCATTTCTTCAGGTGAAGGTATAATTCTTATCAGCTTTGCTTCTATCTGACCTGCCCCATTTGGACTTCCTATCACAATTACATATTTACCTACATTTAAAATTTCTTTACCAACTTTCTCTTTTCTTTCTATTATATTTGTCTGATCATTTATATTTACAATCTTTTCTGTTTGGTCTTTGTCCAACACTACTATATTTGGATATTCAACCTTTATTATCTTCCCTATCGCACCATGAGCATTTGGAAGATTACCAACACCATCTCTTATAAAAGAAAAAGGTTTGTGTATTGGACCAAAATTCTTCTCATAGTTGTTTCCCCAGTCACGACTAAATGAGGCTCTTTTAAAACCAGTTATCATACCTGCTTGAAAGACAAAAAATAAAATGAATATTGATCCAAATATATATAATAGATTTTTAAAAAAATTCGATTCGACGAATTTATTTACTTCATTTCTTAATTCTTCTTTTTTCATATATAAATTAAATTAAACTAAATTTGATAATAGTAATTGATTCTTATTTTGTTTGAATAACCTTCTAACAGAAATAAGGGTTGATAATAATAAAAATACTGATGCACCTAGACTCGCAAATGGAAGGGAGTCAGCTAATGACAATATATATTCTTTCCAATAAGTAGCAAAAAGACTTCCATCAGAAAAAATCAAAGACGTATACTGGAAAAATCCTGATGAGGCAAATTGTTCCTTTAGATGAAAAATCATAAAGACAAAACAACCTAAAGACAAAACCCCTGTAATACCATAGATAAGAGATTGCATCTTCAGGTTTTTAACCTGCTTTGCCTGTATTGCATACCAAATATCATCCGAAAGTCGACTTTCAGGATGATTATAAGTTTGCTTGAACAATTTTGATAGATTTTCGTTCATACCCTAGTGTATACGAACCATACTAGATTTTGGTGCAAAG
>CAIJLF010000060.1 GCA_903821415.1 uncultured bacterium
ATAAGACCCGACAGTGCCTGACCCCAAGAGAGAATAATTTGAGTGAAAAGCTCTTTTCGCATTGTATCTGTTAGTGTTTTATCCAGTTCTACCCGTTTATATTCCGCTTCAAGCATCGGATATGCTTTTTCTATTGGAATAAACCATTCGTTCGGTATTATATGGATTTTTTTGTCTTTTAGTGAAAAGTTCTGCCCAAGTGCTGATAACATCTCTCTTTTTTTATTTAGATCCCCAAGTAAAAACTCCTTGCGTGCATAACAGGCAAAATTAAATGTTTTTTCAGTAAGCTCAAGCCATTTCTCTGCTCGGCTTTCTGTCTCTCGTAGATTTGTTTTTATTCTCGCAATTTTTTCTTTTAGGTCATCTCGTTCTTTAATAAAAGTTTCATCGTCAATAAGTTCTCGGTATCTCATTTTTGTTAGAGCATCAAGTTCTTTTTGAGTTTCAGTTAGTGCTTTGTGTAGATTTTCATATACTTTTGTCCTTTCTTCAATTTCTTTGTCATTATTTCGGTTTAGTATTTCAAGAGCCCATTCTTGAAACTTTGGCATTATAGTATATCTCTCAAGTTCAATATCAATTTGGTCCTCAAGTTCTTTCAAGGTTATTCTTTCTTGGTTGCATTCAATGTCTTTCTTTTTATGACCACAGTGATAATAAATATAGTTTTTTAACTCCCCAGTGGTTTTCACTATTTTTATTTTTTCTGTGGCTGTAATCATTCCTCCACAAAGTCCGCAAGTTATAATTCCTGTATATGCAAAATCGTGTGTCTGTGCTCGTGGTTTTCCATTTCTTCCTAGAATAACTTGCACTCGGTCGTATTCTTCCAAAGTAATCATTGGTCTGTGATTGCCATTCGTATAAACTTTGCCAGCCCATTGAAAGTTTGTGCCTGTATAAAAAAGATTATTGAACATTTTATAAATAACACTGTTGGCGATTTCAACACCTCCATCTCTTTTTGTTTTTGGCGTTCGGAAGCCCCATTCATTATTTGCAACATCTCTTATCTGTGATGGTGTATAGTTTCCAGTGAGCATCATATCCCACATTTTTCGGACCAGATGAAATCTATCTGGGTCCTCAATGATAGTATGTTCAAGTTTGTCATTCAAATATCCCAGAGGAGCACGAGAAGGGAGCCACCCTCTGTCTGCCTTTCCTTCCATTCCTCGTCTACTATTTTTTCGTAGGTCTATAATAAATTGATTTGCCATTCCACTCTCAACATTAAAAAGAAGAACATTATCATCTGGGAGATATTGGCGGTCCATACTTTGTATACACTTCAAGGCACCTTGTTGAAGCATCCAGCTTAATGTTCCACTATCAATTGGATTTCTTGAAAGACGATTTATCTGCCAACATAAAATGCCTTGAGCTTCTCCTTTTTCAATTCGTTCAAGCATATTTGTAAAGACAGGACGACAGTATGGTTTCTTTGCAGTTTTTGCTTCTGTTAGTATTTCTTTGATTGTTATACCAAGATTACTTGCTAGTTCTTTCAAGCGGTTCACTTGGTCCTCAATAGATTGGACCTGTCTATCCTCACTTTCTGATGATTTGCGAGCATAAAGAAAATATATGATTTTATTTTTATTTTCCATAGTCAATTGTAATTATTGTTTTTGCCGACTTCTATCCACTCATCTACGCTCAAGTCATTTTTACTGTCTCTAATAATTGTGAGCACTATTGCCTCTATCGCTCCTTGTAAGTCGCCTCGTGTGAACTCATCACGATTATCTACAATATCAAGAATTTTATCACTATACTTAAGAACTATAATTGGGTCTATCATAAATTATTTTTTTATTTTAATAATAATCAGAGCGTTATCCCTTTCTTTACGCAAAAACCCGAAAGGGACGGTCTGATTGACCCAGCTATGCTGTAATCCAAAGGATTGCAAAATAGTGGCAAACCGCCCCTCTCGGGTTCCATTTTGCAATAAAAAAACCTTTGGTAAACAGCACTTAATAACTGGGTCAATACGGACATTATAACATATTTTTGTGTTCAAGTTTAGCATAGTGTTTATAACTTTCACCCGATAAATAATAGAGCTTTTCAAGCTGTATTTGTTTTCTTGTAGGTCTTCCTTTGTAGTAAGGATGTTTTATTTGCTTTTCCATATCTTCAATTTTTTGCTCAAGAGTAAGCACATTAAATAATGGAAACATTTTATATCTGCGATTAACCTTTCGTGAGCTGTAAGTAAGTTCATAACAATGACGACAAGCAAAATAATCTCCGTCTTTATATAGTGTGCCTACTCTTTTACCACAATACACTTTATTTTTATACCACGGACAGATGAACCAATATCTTTTGCCTCCATATCGGCAAGGAGTAGTGGTAAGTGGTATTTTATAATCAAAGTCCTTTTTCTCTCCTGTATTGTTATCTGTTTGAGTGTAGTGGATGCGGAGATATTCGTCTTCGTTCATTGTTGAAACCTCAATTCCAACACTGCTTTTGTTTTCACCCCACATTCCGCTTCTGGTCCAAGTAATAGTTCCAGACCTCCACCCAGTAAAGTAATCGTGCTTTTTTAGAAAACTTGTTGCTATTTTTTTTGTGTCATCTGCTTCACTTTTACTCATATAGTTATAGTTGCCGAAATCATTTGAGATTGCCCCTGTTATTTTTCTTGTAAAACCGACCTTTTGTGTTTATTTTATTTACTATTTTTATCATTTTACATCTCCGATATTTTCCGATACTTTTACGAAACAAACCCATTTTCTTTTTCTCCAGATACATCAACATCTAACGCAATCGGTAGGGGGACCTTTTCACCATTTCTTTTTGCTTGTATGCGTTCCAATTCGTGCAGAGCTTTGTAGATACCTCGCTCAAGCATTGTTTCGTAGCGAAAGAAGCGGTCTGCATCTGATTTGAGTCCGACTGTGCCGTCAAAATCACTCGTGAAAATAACATCGTCTTTTTCAAACGACAGGGCTCGTTTTAATCGCCAGATGTTTGAAGCAATCTTGTCTACAAGTAAAAGCTCAATCTCTGTTGCTGGGGCAAGCTCTGAACGTAATCTTTTTTCAAGTTCAAGTAATTCATTTTCATCTTCACTCTCAAAAAGTATCTGCTTTGAAAGTATGCCGTGCTTTATTGCATTATATCTACTGACAGATTTGACTTCTTCGGTTTTTACTCCACCCTTCTTTCCATTTTCTTGGTTAGCTTCAATTTGTTTTTGTGATGTTTCGCTCATAGTTTTTTATGCTGTTATCATACTGTTTATCAGTATGAGATTATATTTTATAATGTTAGAAATCTATTTTATCTCCGATAATTTCTTCTGTGTTTTTTACCCCACTGTCTGTTTCACTATTTCTTTTTACTCCAGAAAGTTGATACAGGGAGGAGGGGAAAATCATCATTTTTCTTTTGTCATTCGGGTCCTGTTCTTGAACGATAAGACCTGCGGTTTCAAGCATAGGGAGTATTTGCTGACGGAGTTGATGACTGTCTAGCATCCTTCCATAAACCTCAAAATGTTTTTCAAGAAGTTCTTGGCGTGAAAGACCAAGCTTTCCTGTGAGTTCTTCAAATGTTTCGTTCCTGTTATTATTTTTTGCTTCCCACGCTGGCAGAATGACCTCTTTATAAAGATTGTAAATATATGGAGGTAGGTTGAGTTCTTGGCTCACTGATATTTTGTCCCAGAGTTTGAACGCATCGTTGATGTCATCCTCGTTTGCTGTAATCGTGGACCCATTTCTTTCTCTCCACCACACATTGAGAATGGCAAAGGATTTAATGAGAGACAAAAGGCGTTTTATGTCTCGCTGATGGCGTGGTTTTAGTATTTTATTTTTATTCAAAAACCTTTCTTCAATCTTTTCGTATGATGTGATGTTTATTTCTTTTATGCTTTCTAGTTTAATAGCACGGATACGCTCTTTTAGTAGTGCTCGGTCTGGATTTTCTTCAAGCCAGCTCACAAAGTTTTCACTGTCTGCTTCTTTGCGTATTGTGGCACTGATACCTTGCTGTATTTTGTCCTGACTAACTTCTGGAGATAAAAGTAAAAATCGTGTTGCCTCCTGTTCATCTATGTTAAGTCCAGCTGTGCAAAAAATAACTGATGGATAGCCACGCAAGAGAATGTTTTTTGTTTTAGTTCCGTTCTTTTGTGTCTTGTCCGTAATTTTGATGGCGATTTCTTTTTTATCGTGTGAAAGAAGTGGACGCAATCGGGCGAGTAGTTCATTGTGTGGTTGGTCAAGAAAAATAAGTATCTTATGTGATAGGTCTACCAAGTAGCCATTCTTTTCTTTATCGTATTGTCCTACATCGTGAAAGAACGCAGTGGGCGAGCAATAGGCAATCTCCATCACATCATCTTGTGGAAATAGACGAGCAATTTCTGTTGGAATATAACTTTTTCCAGTTGAAGAAGGTGCGTTGTAGCTGATATTGAATTGTGAGTTTTCAGTATAAGCAGAGAGTTCACACAAAAATGTTGCCAGCTTATTTTCGGCATCATACTTGATTGTAAGTCCGAGAGTATCAACAATCTGTTCTGAACTCATTGGAGAAAATTGAGTGGTATCAATTCTCTCGGGATATTCTTTTGCGTATTTTCCAAACAAGTCATCCACGGACCCTTCAAGTTTTATAAAATAATCTGTGATGTCTCCTTTCTCGCCGACTTCTTCTGGGAGGGTAATGATGTGTGTCTCGCATCCATAATTTTCAATAATTTTTGCCACTCGTTCGGACCCTTTCTTTCCAGCTTCATCGTTATCAAAACAAATATATATTTTCTTATCTTTTCTTATCTTTTCCACCCATTCATCTTTGAATGTCATTGCTCCGTGAGTAGAAGTTATTGCCGACACGCCTTTTGAGAGGAGAAGCAGTCGGTCCATTTCTCCCTCGCAGATAATCAGTGGAATGTTAGGTTTTGTTAGGTTCTCCCAGTCATAGAGTTGTGCCTCTGCTCCTTTTGGGTAAGTGATTTTATCATTTCCAAACGCTGGGTCTTGTCGCAATTTGAAAAATGAATAATTGCCGTAAATATCTTTAATGGGGATAGTAATCCACGGCTTGCGATAAAATTGCCCGTAGCCGAGCTTGTATTCGTCTATAACCGCATCAATAAGCCCTCGCCTGTGCAAGTATTCTCTTATATGGGGCGGTAATGCTTGATGACACTTTTCTACTAATTCCACATTGAAGACATTTGTTTTTCGTAGAGTTTGTATCGTGTCTCCAAAGTGTTTTGCAAGTGTTATGAGATTGCCTTTTTCTCCACATTTTTTGCAATCATATTGTCCCGTTTCTACACTGAAATACAGATGCCCTTCGTCTCCGTTGCTGTCTCTGTCGCAATCATTGAAAAAACATTTTGTTATAAGTTCTATGCCACTCTCACGAAAGGAGACGCCTTTTTCTGTGAGATATTCTTTTATTTTAGGTTTATTTAGGTTCATATTGTTATTTTGTTTATAAGTAATGGAAGCGTGTCTTTGCGATGCTTCTGAATAATCTCATATTCTTTTTCTGTCATTGGTTTGTAGGCGATAGACATCAATCGCAAGAGCTTGATACCTTTTTCGTAGGCATCCTCTCGGCTGATTTCCATTCCGAGCTCATTTTTATAAAGAGCTTGAAACTTCTCTATGTCTTCGTCTGATAGGACCATAGATTATTCGGAATAAAGACGATTTTTAATTGCCTTGAGAGTGTCTGCAAAAGTTCTTGCTTTCACTTCCAAGCGGTCCGACCAGTAGAGGTCAATAACCCCTTCTATCCCGTCATCTTTTTTGAAGATGAAAAGAGCTTTTCTTGGGTCTTTGTTTTTATCTATTCCAAGAAGTTCAAACCCTGCACACAAAAGAGCCACACTACAATTCATATCGTAGGTGGTCCACACGAGAGATGGGTCATCAAGTGGAATATATTTCCACTCCTCGTTTATAGATGACTTTTTTAATTTATTACTCATTTTTATTTTGGGTAATTATTTGTAATGTTGCGTTTCTCCGACATTAAAAAAACGCACATTCATTGTGGCGTTTTTAGTCCGAAAAATCGGTCCAGTATTTATTCTTTTTCTCCGTGATTTCTCCCTACAATGGGTCTGCTATCATATAATGTCCGACTGTTGGAATTGTGATTATTTTATCAAAATCCTTTTTGTTTTTTGCCGAACATTTATTTTTTATTTCATTTTTTATTTTCTGACAAAACTTTTGAGCAGTTTCATCTTTTGTTTTTTTGCCGTCTGCTTCACCTTTTATAAATTGGTGTATCTCGGGGTAGGGTATTTGACGCATCCAGTTATCTGAAAGGTATGATAAAAATGCGTGATGATTTCCGCCAAGTGGTGCAGTGTAAATGCGAGTATTATCCAAAAAGAGATGTCCTTCTTTTTTATCAAACCTCACTCGTCTCACAGTATCAAAACATTTTACAAAGGTATTTTTATCAAAAAGAGTTTTCTTTTCTGGTAGGGCGAGTATGTCTGAAAGCACACAAGTAAAAAGATTTTCTTTTCCAGCAATAATGTCTGCTCGCATTATATTTGTTATAAGCATCTTTGGAAGATTGCCAAGCTCACTGAAACGGATTGTTGGTTCAAAAGCGTCATTATTGCGGAGATAATAAACTTCTACTTTCATTTTTTTAGTTTTATCTTCATATATTCCGAGACGAAAAAAAGCATCACTTGAATAAGATGCTTCGTCTTTATGGGACCCTCCGTCTATGGATAGTCCAAGTTCATCAGTTAGAGTTTTTAGAAAATTATCATTGTCATATTCAAAGATAGCAACATCTTCATCAGTAAGTTTTTTCGTGCCGTTCCCATTGTCGCAAACATAAGAGAGCTTTCTATTTTTATTTCTGACTTGGCTCTCGTGGCAGTCATCGCCATCACAAAAATTACAATCAACAGCATCAAGATTACTTGCGTGTTTTAGTATTTTTTTTTGAACTAATTTTGCAAAATCTTTTGGATGTTCATTTCGTTCTTTTATGCCGAAAGAAACAGGAAGGGACCGAGCTGATATTCGTTCAAGAAACCATTTCATATTGTTATGCGACATAGATGCCCCAGTCCTTGAGAAGTTTGCGAACTGTGTCATCTTGTGGACGGTTTTTTAAGTCGCAGGTATTTGGCGGAGTTATTGAAACAGAGACCTGCTTGCGACGACCTTTTCCTATTTGTTTGAATACCACTGTTATTTTTATGTTTTCTGGCTCCCATCCAGTGTTTTTATCAAGATTAAGTTCTTTGAGTATTCCTTGAACGGCATCTGTGCCAGAGTATTTATCTTTGCCACCGACTTCAATATAAAGTTTATGAGGCACTCCTTTGTTTTTTAGACGGATTGATTTCAAATATGCTCTCTCTACTCCATAAGATGCGTTTGCAATAAGGTTTAAGTTTGCAAGGTCTTTTACAGAGGCGAGTGAGTATCGTTCTTCTTCTGTATTTATTTTATCAATGCCAAGAAAATGAGAGCAGAATAATTTTTGCAATTCACTCACTACGGGTTTGCCTCCGAGTGCCCGAACGCCAAGCATTTCAAGTTCTGGTTTATAAACAAACACTACATCAAAAACAGGTTTACGGATGTGTTTTTCATCAAGTTGTTTGCCTTCAAAAATGGTGTCTCGTGTGGGAAGGTCCTCAAGGTATGCTCTCAAGATGAGTTCATTGTTATTTTGAAAAACTTTTATTTTACACTTTTCTCCCTTGAGAGATTTTCTGTATACATTTTGAACTTTTGTTTCAAACTCCTCTATTTTGTTTGTTTTATTTATTTCTGAAACATCAATAACTTTTGGTAGTGAAAGTTCTTTTACTCCTAACTCTTGAATGTTGGCTCTACTGTAATAATCATCAAACTCTTTTGGATGATAAGTGAAAGCAAGAAGTGCTCGCTCGTCGTATGTATTTGCTCGCTTCTCAATCTCGTTTTCTCTGTCTATGTCTGGTGATGAATTACAGAGTGCTGATATGTGATTTTCTGATGATAGTGAGTTTATATATTCAAGCTCCATAAAAACTTTGTTGCGTATTTCTTCTGATTGTTTGTATATAAAATCAACAAAGCGGTCCGCACATTCTTCTCGTGTTTCTTTTTTGTCTCCAATTGGAAAATCTACTCCGTGTAATTTCTTCAAATACTCACTGATGAGTTCACTGCGGATATGGAGCACAAAATCTTTTGGGTCTGAATAATGTGATGACATAGTAATTGTAATTATTAAAACACATAAACTATACCACTTTTGGCAATAAAATCAACCAAAAAATAACAAAACTTAATTTGCGTATTGATATTTTAAGAAATTAAAGCTCAAATAATTCTTTAATGCTTATATCCAAAGCTCGTGCTATTTTTTCTATATTTTTTAGTGCGATGTTTCTTTCACCCCTTTCAACCCCACCAATATAAGTGCGGTCTAGCTTGGCTTTGAGGGCTAAAGCCATTTGAGAAGTAATACCTTTTTGCAAGCGTAGTTTTAGAACTCGTTTGCCAAACTTTTTTAATATATCATCATTGCTCACTCTTTAAGAGTAAAGGGAAGACGACTATAAGGCGACGGACTATGAGTATCACAAGTTTTGTGATATATTTTTAAGTATAAGATACTTATAGTCATCTTTAATTAAAATTACTATGAAAAATGATTATCAAAAAGTTGAGCAAGCAAAAGGTCGCCCCCTCCTCCAGTGGGTAGGGAAGAAACCTCTTGAAAGTGTGCAATTTTATCCAGCACAAGAGACAGAAATATACGGAGACAAAAGTGCAAAAGATTTTAATAAGTTATTTTGGGGGGATAATCTTCAAGTCCTCTCGCATCTTTTGAAAGATTATCGTGGAAAAATTGATTTAATATATATTGACCCTCCTTTTGATAGTAAAGCTGACTATGTTCGCAAAGTGAAAATACGGGGGGAACAGATGAGTGGAATGCAGAATGGCTTGCTTGAAGAAAAGCAATACACTGATATTTGGGAGAAAGATGAGTATTTGCAATTTATGTATGAGCGTCTTTTAATAATGAAAGAGTTGCTCTCTGAAAAAGGTGTTTTGTATTTGCATTGTGATTGGCACAAGAGCTCATATTTACGTTTGATACTTGATGAGGTTTTTGGTTCTGACAATTTTAGAAATGAAATAATATGGCATTACTTTGTTTCTGGTAAATATCCAAGAGAGTTTGCAAAAGACCACGATAATATATTTGTTTACTCAAAAGGAGAAAATCCTACTTTTAATTATGAAAAACAAATAGATAAAAACCTTTATTATGAAAGACATTACAACAAACAAGTTGTGATTGGGGATGATGGTAAAGAGTATTATGAATACAATGGTGAATTGAGGACATTTGAAAAACAAGTTTCTGAAACTTGGTATATGAATAAAATAAAGCGTGATGGCAAAGAAATTGTTGGGTATCCCACACAAAAACCAGAAGAACTACTTGAACGCATTATAAAAGCGTCCTCAAATGAGGGTGATATTGTTGCTGATTTCTTTATGGGTTCTGGAACTGCCCAAGTAGTTGCTCAAAAACTTGGACGAAGGTGGATAGGGTGCGACATCAATCTTGGAGCCATACAAACAACAACAAAGCGTCTCAATCAAGTTATTTCTGAACAGCAAAAAGAAAAAATAAAGAACTTCAAAGGTTCGCTCGGTTTCAAAATACTCAATGTGAATGATTATGATGTATTCAAAAATGAAATTGAAGCAAAAGAAATTGTGATGGAAATGTATGGAGTAGAACCGATAAAAAGAACATATTTTGATGGTGTCCTTGATAAAAACTTTGTGAAAGTAATGCCTCTAAATCGGGTCCTTAATAAAATGGATATTCGCACACTGCTCAAAAGTGTTGGAGACAAGATTGATACTTTTACAGTAAAGGCAAAATCAAAAGCTGGAGAAGCTGTATACGAAGAAGGTGTCCTTGTTGTTTGCTCTGGTATGGAGCTTGATGTAAGAGATTTTATAAAAAAAGAAAATAAAACGGGAGTAAAAATGGAAGTCCGAGATATTCTGACCGACAAGAAAAATCTTATTTTCAAGAAAAAACCAGAAGCAAAGATTGAGGTCAAAACAAAAAACAAGAAACTCGCAGTTGAACTAAAAGATTTTTATTCTCCAATACTGATGCGAAAATTAGAGATTGAGAATGAAAAAGTTTTGAAAAAAGAGCATAGAGCAAAAGTTGAAGATTTCAAACAGATTATTGATAGTGTTGCGATTGATGTGGATTATAATGGTAAACTATTTAATGCCGAATTGATGGACCTCCCAGAGAAAAAAGGAGTTATCAAAGCCAAGTATTCTTGGGATTATTCAAAGAAAGGAAAATACAAAGTTGCAATCAAGGTCGTGGATGTTCTTGGTGAGGAATACTTTGAAACTTTTGAAGTAAACGCATAAAATTATGGATAGTTTATTTCTAAAAAATATCCAAAAGCAAGTAGCACAATGGCGTGCTGATGGATACAAAGGGGTCCATAAAGAAACAGAAAACATACTTGCACATATCAGACGAGTTGCCTTTTTACACGAACCACAGATTGAAGCTCTTGAAACTTATATTTATCTCAAAGAAGTGATTGGTAATAAACCCTCTGTTGAAGTATTCAGACAATCATTTGAGAATGAATTGGAGCTCATTCGTGCTCTTGGTCTTTCTGACAAGGAAGCATTTGAACTTGCTTATGACAAAAAGAAAGATGAAAAGATACAAGTAATTCTTGATGAAAAGTTCGGGACCTCTGATTATGCAAACCAAGTTTACGCTCTCACAATGGGCTCGGGTAAAACGATTTTGATGGCAGTGATGATGCTCTACGATTTCGTGCTTTCGTTCTACCATAAAGATGATGGACGCTTTGCAAAGAATGCTCTCGTTTTTGCTCCAGATACGACTATTATTGAAAGTTTGAAGGAAATTAAAACCTTTGATTATTCACGAGTGCTTCCAAAAGAATACGAGAACATTATTTTGAATATAAAATATCACTATCTTGAAAGCACTGAAACAGCTCTTGCCCCAGCGGGCAATTATAATGTTGTTGTTTCTAACTCGCAGAAGATAATTTTGAAAACAAGAAGTAGTAATGGGAATAATGCCACCAAGCGTCTCTTTGGCGACAAGGGAGAACTTGAAAAACGAGAGGTGGAGAATATGCGTTTGCAAGCAATCCGACAGCTGGGCTCACTCCAGATATTCGTGGACGAAGCTCATCACTCATACGGCAAAACACTTGAAGGAACTTTGAAAAAGACGAGACAGACGATTGATTATTTACATAAACATACTCCACTTGTTTCTGTTGTAAACCTCACAGGAACTCCCTATGTAAACAATAAAATGATTTCTGATGTTGTGTATCACTTCGGTCTTGCACAAGGTATTGAGAAAGGTATTTTGAAAAAGGTCCGTATCCTTGATTACGGAGTTGTCCGTTCTCAAAAGTTTATTAAGGAAGTTGTTGATGTCTTTGTTTCTGAATATGGGACGAAACGACTTGAGGGAAGATTGCCGAAGATTGCCTTTTTTGCATCAAATATAAAAGAATTACGAATTGATTTGAAGCCAAAATTGGAGCGTATTCTTGCAGAACTAAATATCTCCCCAGATACAATTTTGGAATATCACACAGAAGCAGAGCAAAACAAAGATGATTTCAAACAGCTTGATACCGCCGAAAGTAAAAAGCAGTTTGTCTTGCTTGTGGGCAAAGGAACGGAAGGTTGGAACTGTCGCTCACTCGTCTCTGTGGCACTCTATAAGAAGCCAAAGAGCACAATTCTTGTCCTTCAATCAACAACACGATGTCTCCGTTCTATTGGCGATAATTCTACTCGTGCAAGCATTTTTCTTTCTAAAGAAACAGCCAACATTTTGAATAAAGAACTTAAGAATAACTTTAATTCAAGTATTCCAGAATTGAATGCTCAAGACCAAAAAATGGTTGAGCATACTCTTGAAGTTGAAAAAAGAAAAACAATTAAAGTAAAAAAAGTGCTCAAAGAGATTTTATCGGTGCAAGAAATAAATGCAAAAAATATAAAAATTGATTTCAAAAAGTTCAAACCAGAACTATATCAATCATTTGTGAGTGAGGGAGGTATTTCTTTGGATGATGAGGGCAAAGCAATATACAAGGAAGCTCGGGCGGTCCGAAAAATAGAAGATAAAAATGATTTTACTTTTTATGAAATAACAGAAATCATCAATCGTTATACGCATCTGCCTTGTATGATTATTGATAGCATTATTTCTGGTAGTGGCAAGAAGCGTGATGAGTTTATAAAGATAACAAATGATAACTTTGCTCTCATTCCTTTTGTAATACAAGAAATACTCAAGAGTGCCTACAAGTATGAAGAAAAAACAGAAATAATTGAAGAAGAACTTGAGCTAACAAAACTCTTTCCTTTCAAAATCAGTGTTCAACAAGGCAGAGATATTTTAGTGGTATATAAAGAAACCGAAGCAGAAGAAGGACGAAAGGGTCGTCTAGGTTTTCATATCAATCCATATTCTTTTGATAGTGGCGATGAAAAGGATTTATTCCGATACTTGCGAGATGTGCTTGATAAAAATGAAATTATCAAAGATGTTTATTTTACTGGAGCTCGTGTTTGTGCAGACCCAAGCCGAACTGATTTTTATTTTGAATACTGGAGCCCAGAGCAAAAGCGTGTCGGGCGATACTTCCCAGATTTTCTTATTGAGACATCAAAAGAACGCTTTATTGTGATTGAAGCAAAAGGTGGAAATGAGCAAGCTGACTATGAAGCAAACAAAAAATCATATAAGGGTAAACTAGAAAATCTAACAAATGAGGTATTGGCAAAAGAAATTGGTTTTAATGAGTTTCAGAGCGTAAATAAGAATTTTGAATATCGCATAATTTTTAATGCTTCGCTCCAGCGTGAGCAAGTCCGATTATTGGAAGAACTCAAAAAGAAGTAATGGTTCACATAACTCCCGAAACTGTTGAGAAGTTTAAGGAAATGTTCAAGAGAGAATATGGAGTTGATTATTCAGACCAAGAAGCGTGGGAAGCTACTCATAATCTGATAGGAGCTTTTGACCTTCTGTTGCAGATGGACCGCAAGCAACATCCAGAAAATTATAAAAAGAAACAAAATAGTGAAAAGCAGAGTGGGGGAATGTAAAAACATTGACTTTTCTATCAAATATGATATACTATTAGGTAGTTCTTTGAAATCTACTTGCGACCAATGGTCGTAGCCAAAAGGTGCTTAATTATAGGCATTTCTTGGCTATGACTGTTGTCTAGTCCCACTTACGGGAAGTAAGAAAAAAGGGCTATCAGCCCATAATACTTATTATTATGAAATACAATGATTTAAGTTTCGGACAAGCAGAAGCAGTATTCAACAAGCTCGGTGGAATGGAAGGCGTAATGGACTTTCTTTCTGGCAAAACTATTGTTGTTAAGGTTCCATCAGATGAAAAAACCTCGTTCAATGTTTGGAAAACCATTAAGCTCGGCACTCATAAAAATGCCGATGAGTTCCGTAAGGCACTCAAAAAAGATGGTTTCAAAATTGGCGACTGGGGAAATGACATCCTTGGAAAACCTGCATTTACTGTATCTTCGGCAGAAGAAGAAATCCAGTTGGCTAATGTTTCAGTTGCCGACCTCGGTTTCAAGGATGGTGCTAATTATGGAGATATTTGTTCTAAAGCCAAAGAACTTGGCTTGGAACTTTGCCCCAATGAAGTCGGTCCACAATTGCGTCTGCAATACAAAGACCAGCCCAAAGGCGAGTATCTGCGTATAGCAATGGAACCTATTACTGACTCGGATGGCGACCTCAACATCTTCCGCGTTGGACACGGTGACGATGGTTTGTGGCTCAATGGCCGCAATGGCTATTCTGACTATTTCTGGTATGCCCTCGACCGTTTTGTTTTCCGTCTTCGCAAGTAGCACTTGAACCTTGTTCACTTTGGTCTCTTTTGACCCTTTGGACTTTGTTCTTAAAAAAGTTTTTGAGGTATCGCATAACCTCTACGACCCCTGTATAATTAAAAAAACAGGGGTTATTTTTTTGTGCTAAAATAAATATGGTAGTAGGTGAATATGTGGAAGATTAAGGTTTTCCGCTACCGAACCCAGTATCCATACACCGAGAGTATTTGCGACCACGGTTTCAAATAGAGTGGTGTATGTAGAAACTTCAAAAAATGAAGATACTTGGTATAGAAAGCTGGGTGATTTTATATCACGAATAAGGTTCAGCCCCGAGAGTATTCAAAGGGTGGTGGTTTAGAGGGCTTACTATACATTACTGACTCGGATGGCAACCTCAACATCTTCAACGTTGAACACGATGACGATGATTTGTGGCTCAATGGCAACAATGGCAATTCTGACAATTTCTGGAATGCCAACAACCGTTTTGTTTTCCGTCTTCGCAAATCTTTTCATTTCTCTCCCATTATTTATTTGGGAGAGTTTTGTTTTATAAGTTGTCCATTCCAACCACCAAGCATTTTTCCTATCTCATCTATCCCAGCAGAAAGAGCAATATATTTTTTATCATCTAATGCTTTAATTTCCCATAAAACCATCAAAAGTATTTTTAGGGTATCTGTTTTTCTTATCGCTAGTCGGACCCACGGAGGTTTTTCTTCCCGAGATAAAAAGGTGGCAATGGAGATTGCCTCTATGATTTCAATAAACAAGGTATCAATCTTTTGCCCTAGAGTATACTTGTGGATTTTGGG
>CAIJLF010000061.1 GCA_903821415.1 uncultured bacterium
ATTTGCAATTGGGTTTAATATCTTGTCTTGTATCAATCTTCCAAGAGGTCTTGCTCCATAGTGTGGATTATAGCCTTCTTTTGCTAGGTGTGTTAAGGCTTCATTTGAAATCTCAAAACCGATTTCTTTCGACATCAACCTATCAACAACAATCTTTATCTTTAAGTCTACTATATGTCTAATTGAATCAAGAGAAAGTATATCGAAGACTATAGTATCGTCGAGTCTGTTTAAAAATTCAGGCCTGAAATAATCTTTCAGAGAACCTAAAACTTTATCTTTAGTCTGAGAATATTCATCTACTTTAGATTTATTTGTAAAACCTAAAGTCTCCATCTTTTCAATAAACTGAGAGCCTATATTAGAAGTAAGAATTATGACTGTGTTTTTAAAGTTCACAACTCTACCCTTTGCGTCAGTTAGACGCCCCTCGTCTAGTACTTGAAGTAGAACATTAAAAACTTCTGGATGAGCCTTCTCTATCTCATCGAAAAGAATCACAGAATAAGGCCTATGCCTAACTGCCTCAGTGAGACTTCCAGACTCTTCATATCCTACATATCCTGGAGGTGAACCTATAAGCTTTGAGACACTATGCCTCTCCATATATTCACTCATATCTACTCTTATCAAAGCTTTGTCGTCATTGAACATGAATTGAGATAAAGCTTTTGTAAGCTCTGTCTTTCCTACTCCAGTAGGACCTAAGAAGATGAATGAACCAATCGGTTTATTAGGATCTGAAATACCTGCTCTGTTTCTACGAACAACATTCGCTATCTTTTTAATTGCTTCATCTTGACCAACAACTCGACTTCGAAGTATCTCTTCTATTTTAGAAAGCTTTTCTCTTTCTTCTTCGAGCATTTTAGAAAGAGGAATACTTGTCCACATAGACACAACTTCGGCTATATCTTCTGCTGTTATTTCTTCTTTCAAAATCCTACGTGATTTCTGCAACTTCTTAAGTCTTAAAAGTTTTGTATCTAACTTCTTTTTCAAATCAGGAATTTCTCCGTATCTAATTTCTGCTGCACGAGTAAGATCTGCGTGCATTTCAGCATTCTCACCTTCCAAACGAAGAGTCTCGAGTTCTTTTTTAATACTTCTTATTTCAATAACTGTTTCTTTTTCATTCTTCCATTTTAATTCTATCTCGTGAGTCTTCTCTTTTAAATTACTTATTTCTTTATCTATTTCTTTTACCCTTGACTGAGCATTCTTGTGTGTATTTGATTTACTAGATTCGATAGATATTTCTTTATTCAAAGCTTCTCTTTCAATTTCAAAACGCATAATCTTTCTATGCGCATCTTCTAAGACTGGTGGCTTATTCTCAAGTGCTATACGAAGTGCTGATGAGGCCTCATCGATAAGATCAACAGCTTTATCGGGTAAGTATCTATTTGTAATATACCGAGCACTCAAATTGACCGCAGCCATGATAGCATCGTCTGTAATACGAACCCCATGGAATAATTCATATTTTTCTTTTAACCCTCGGAGTATCGCTATAGTATCATCGATACTTGGCTCATCTATAAAGATAGGCTGGAATCTACGTGCTAGAGCTGGATCCTTCTCTATATGCTTTTGATACTCTTTTAAAGTAGTCGCACCTATAGCTCGAAGCTCTCCACGAGCAAGTGCTGGCTTTAGCATATTTGAAGCATCAAGAGACCCTTCAGAACTTCCAGCTCCTACTATTGTATGAATCTCATCTATAAATAGGATTATTTTATCATCTGACTTTTCTATCTCTTTTAGCATTCCGCGAAGTCTTTCTTCAAATTCTCCCCTGTACTTTGTTCCAGCTAAAAGTAAACCTAAATCTAGAGATACAACTTCTTTATCTTTCAAACTTTCGGGTACATCATTCTTGGCAATTCTTTGAGCAAGAGCCTCAGCAA
>CAIJLF010000062.1 GCA_903821415.1 uncultured bacterium
GAAAAAGTAAAAGAGGTAAATGGTGCAAAAGAATTTGCACTACACACGATTGCAATTTCTGAGTAAAATAAATTAATTTGTAACAAAAAAAAAGAGGTGGTCCAAATAATGTCCACCTCTTCTTTTTATTTATTTATAATACGCACCAATAGCTTCACTTATATTTTTATGTCCATCATTCTTTATTAAAATAGCTAGTTCTTTATTTATCCTACTTATCACACTTGGACCTTCATATACCATACCGGTAACCATTTGAACCAAACTAGCTCCCCTCTTTATCTTTTCATATGCATCTTTTCCATTAAAAATTCCACCACAACCTACAACTACAAACCTATCTCTATATTTTTTATAAACTTCGCTGACAAGATTATTCGATAGTTCTTCTGTCGGTTTACCACTAAAGTTACCTTTGCCGGCGCTTTCTATCTCTTCTTTATCAAATACTTTATTCTTTCTATCCTTAACCAGATTTGCAAAGATAAAACCTTTAACCCATTTGTAATCTACTGCAACATCACAAAGCGATATTGTTTCACTTTCACTTTTCTCTAAATACATTTTGATAAACAAAGGCTTGTTAATATTTAGATATGAAAGTTTATTCAGTAACATACCAAAGCCAAGAGGTTCATCGAATTTATCTTTAAGGTTCTCTATATTTATAAGATTAGGACAGCTTATATTTAGTTCATAATAATCAAAATTACCTTCTTTTATGACTTTTTCAAATGAGGTACAAATATCTTCTATCATACCTTCTATGTTTTTATAAGGCATATTTGTAGCCCCTATGCTTATACCTAGAGGAATACCTCCATTTTTCTTATTTATTTTACTGAGTACTGAAGATAAACCATTGCTTTTAAATCCCTTATTTACTAAAAGAGATTTTGACTTTGGTAATCTTCCTAGCATCGGTCTTGGATTACCTTCGTATGGTAAGTTCGTAACAGTTCCTACTGTATGATATCCAAAGGAAATAGAAGGAAGTATATCTATAAGATCTGCATCATAATCAAAACCAGCAGCAAGTCCTAGTGGATTACTAAAATTAATACCAAGTATCTTTTGTTCCAAAATTTGGTTCTTATACAATAAAATAGAACTTAAAAAATTCCTTGTAAATTTATTGCGTCCGAAAAAATTACCAGTTTTTAAGAAGAAATGATGTACATCATCTGCTGGAAATTTAAAGAGTATAGGTTTTACAATTTTTTTATATATAAATCCAATCATATTTATTGTTCAGTTGTAATACCATCAAAGTCTAAACCGTTGTCTATTGCCTCTTTTTTTGTACTACGAACTATACCATCCTTATGATGTGAGGGAGAATAAATAGTATAAAGTTTAAGTCCAGTTTCTCCGGCTGTAACATTATGATTAGAACCACAAGGTACTAAAACAGCATCACCATTTTTGACATCGTATTTCGTCTCATTTATTATTACCTCGCCTGTTCCCTCTTCGAAACGAAAGAACTGATCATTATCAGGATGAACCTCCATCCCTATCTCTTCTAAGGGAAGTAAACTCATCAATACAAGTTGGCAATGCTCACCAGTATATAACACCTTACGGAAATTACTATTTGAAATAGTCAGTTCTTCAATATTTTCTTTAAA
>CAIJLF010000063.1 GCA_903821415.1 uncultured bacterium
AATCCCCTTATTGCTCCTACTATATATGATGTTTAACTGCTTGGCAAACACACCTTACATAGGGCAGTCCTATGTATTTTGTAATTTTTAAATTCTTTTATATTTATCCATTATCTCTTCTTCTATTTCTTCTCGTAAGCGTCCATATTTTAGATATGATAGCTCTTTAATCTTATCTACTATCTCTGTATTACCTTTTGGTGTAAGACTCCAATGAGAAGTCATACTAAACGGCTTTACTGGGATACCCCCCACTAGCATTTTGACATACGAATTAAAGTTATCTAATTTCATAATATCTGAAGCTGTAAAGGTAGGGTTATATTTAGGCTCTATATACTTTGCATCTTCTGAACTAATACGATAGACAGCCATAGAGCCAACGTTACCAAAAACGGCATCCTTTATCTTCTCCTCAAGCTGGGAAATATATTGATGGGCTATAGTTAGAGATAAACGATACTTACGAGCTTCGGAAAGAATAGAAGCTATTGAGTCAGTTGTTACATTTTGGAACTCATCTATATAAAGATAAAAGTCGTTCATCTTTTGACCATACATATCAACACGAGAGAGAGCAGCCATCTGTATCTTCCCTACAAGAAGAAGACCTATTAGATTAGCATTTTTTTCTCCAAGTCTTCCTTTAGAAAGATTAACTAGTAAAATCTTCTTGTTGTCCATTATTTCACGGAAATTAAATACAGACTTTTCCTGAAGAACAACTGGGCGCATAATATCGTTTGAGATAAAGTTGTCGAATTTGGAAGTGATGTATGGTACAAAGTTGGCTATAGATTGGTCCCCTGTCGTCTTCTCAGCATTGGCCCAAAACTCTTTAACAATTGGATTTCTACATTTCAACAAAAGAGAATCTCTGAATTCTTTATTTCCTAGAACTCGGGTTATTTCAAGAAGAGTTGCATGTGATTCGGGGTCGTCCATCGCAAGAAAAGCGCTATTTTTGAAATACTGTTCAAACATAGCTCCCCCACCAGCTCTCATATCAAAAAGTTTATCGAAAATACTCATTAGCTCATTTACTACGAAGGTCTTTTGTTCTGGATACTTTGGATCATATTCAAGCATGTTAAGACCCATAGGACGAGCTGTATATGCTGGATCAAAGTATATAACATCATCTATGCGCTCTCTAGGAACATAACTTAGGATATCTTGAATATCACTTCCATGTGGATCAATGAAACAACAACCATCACCATTCTTTATATCCTGAGCAATCATATTCTTTAATATTGTAGTTTTACCAGTTCCTGTCTGTCCTATGACATACATATGACGCATTCTATCTTCACGACTCATACGTATCTCTGTATCCTTACCTCTAAAGCTGTTGATACCTAGGAGAATTCCTTCACTGCCCATCTCCATAGGTGCTGGGGCATCCCCAGCTTTAGCCTGCTTGAGTTGTGAAGAGACAACACCATTTGGAAAGTGGAAGATAGTCGCAAGCTCTTTTAGATTAAGAGGCATATTGTATTCATCAGAAAATGTTCTATAAGAAAAGTCATGTATTAGATTTACTAAATCAGTACCTTTTGGATGATTAAAGTTAAAACCATTTCTATCTGATTCTGTAAACTGATTAAACGATGACTCTATTTCTGAAAGTATTTGTTTGGATCTAGTTTCTGATTCTGCTGAAGCTATGATACGTATATTTGTAGCCATAATAGTACTCTTCAGCTTCTCTGCTATATATTCTACTGCCTTATCATTTACTTTCTTTTCTTCTTTCTTTTTTGAAGCACCAAAAAAAAGTTCACTAGCAAAGTTTTTAACTTCTTTGGTTACTTGGCGAGTCATACTAGAAGCAGTACGGACAGACATACCATCTTTCACATCATTATGGATAATGTGAAATTTTCTTATTATATCATCATCCTCAGGACATATAGAAAATTGAATAGAGGCACCTTCTCCATTTTTCTTTAATTTAGTAAAAACATTTAAAATAATATTTAAAGGATCATGATCTATAGCATCATAAAGCTTGATAGGATAGACTTCATGATGAGCAAGTGTTAAATATGAAGCTGAAATAAACCCACCATCAGAAAAAATATTGTAATCATCAGGCACTTCTACTATCTTTGCATCTAGGTGTACTCCCAACAACTGCTTTTCAAATAATTCTGCTTTTTCGGTAGGAACTGCTGTATAAAAGATAAAACTATCTGTTCCTTCAGACAAAGCAATCTCAAGTGTAAAATGATTCCTGTTGTAATTCTCCCTTCCTTCTCCAACAGAGTGCATACCAGCATAGAACTGCTCCATAGCAGAAAGTAATTCTTTTAACCCTTTCTTATTCTTCTCATCATCAGATGCATCAGGTAAAGTTATCTCAAAAAGCTTCATATTTAAAGTTTTGAAAAGTGGTGTACCTTCCTTTAATCCAGGAACTTTATGGGTCGTATATAAATACTGAACTAAAAAACGATGAAAATCCGCATCTAGATGAGGGCTATTCATCTTTGCTACTACAGAAAGTGCATTAGAAATACCTTTATCGAGTAAAATACCTAGTAACTCTTCCATCTTACTATCATGAGTCTCGGGCTTCAATCGTAAAACAAG
>CAIJLF010000064.1 GCA_903821415.1 uncultured bacterium
AATATAATTATATATTCTTAATTAATAATTAACAGTTTTAATACATGTATGGAAGAAAAAGACGAAAAATTAATGGAAAAAATAATATCACTTTGTAAAAGAAGGGGCTTTGTGTACCCTGGAAGTGAAATATACGGAGGACTTGCAGGAACTTGGGATTATGGTCCACTCGGAGTCGCCTTAAAGAACAATATTAAAACACTTTGGTGGAAGAAGTTTGTAGACTCCCGTATTGATATGTATGGAGTAGATGCGGCTATCCTTATGAATAGTGCAGTATGGAAAGCATCGGGTCATGTTGATACTTTTACTGACCCACTAGTCGAATGTACAAAATGTAAAAAAAGATTCCGCGAAGATACTTTGAAAGAAAAGGGAATTTGTGATGACTGTGGTGGAAAGACGGGTGAAGCTCGACAATTCAATATGATGTTTGCTACTCAGATAGGTGCAGTAGAAGATTCTTCTGCGACTGTTTATCTTCGCCCCGAGACAGCTCAAGGTATGTTTGTAAACTTTAAAAATGTTGTAGACTCTTTTCATCCTAAACTTCCTTTTGGATTAGCTCAGATAGGTAAAGCATTTAGGAATGAGATAACTCCTCGAGATTTTATTTTCCGTGTACGTGAAATAGAACAAATGGAAATAGAGTATTTTATCAGAGAAGATGGGTGGGAGAAATATTTTGAATACTGGAAGAATGAGATGCTTGCGTGGATGGAGTCTATGGGTTTGGATATGAATAAAATTCATGAGCTTGAAGTAAAGACTGAAGATTTGGCTCATTATTCTAAACGTACAATAGATTTTGAATTTGATTTCCCGTTTGGACTCAAAGAACTTTATGGATTAGCTTATAGAACAGATTTTGATTTAAAGAGTCACAATTTAATCTATCAAGACGAAGAAACAAATACTAAAATAATTCCGCATGTTATAGAGCCTTCTTTTGGTGTAGATAGAACATTTCTAGCCTTAATGTTAAGTTCTTATAAAGAAGATATTAGCGGAGAGGAAGTGAGACCTTATCTTTCTTTTAATCCTAGTGTCTCTCCTGTTATTTGTGCTGTATCTCCTTTACTTAAGAATAAGCCAGAACTTCGTGACTATGCTCATATTATTTACAGGAATCTTAAAGATGAATTTGGCAGAGTAATGTGGGATGATAACGGAAATATAGGAAAGAGATATAGGAGACAAGATGAGATAGGAACTCCTTGGTGTATAGTGATAGACTTCGATACATTAGAAGATAATTCAGTTACAATTCGTGATCGTGACACAGGAAAACAAGAAAGAGTTAAAAAAGAAGATATAATAGAGTACATTAAAGATAAAATGAATTAAAGAAATAGGTCGGTTGCTACGCAGCCGACCTATTTTCGTTATTTTTTAAATACCTCGATTTGTGCTAAAATCACTCTATGATAAAAGCCAAAAAGAAGATATATAAAAACGGATTAAGAGTAGTGACAATACCCATGAAAGATAATCCGACTGTCACTGTGCTAGTGTTAGTTGGGACAGGGAGTGACTATGAACCCAAAGAAATCAACGGTATTTCTCACTTTTTAGAACATATGTGCTTTAAAGGGACCACAAAGCGTCCATCGGTCAAGATTATTGCTCATGAACTTGATTCTCTAGGTTGTCAGTACAATGCTTTCACTGGTAGTGAATATACTGGATATTATGCAAAAGGTGATTCTAAAAACTTCAAGCAGATGTTTGATATTGTAACGGATATATATTTAAACTCAACATTCCCTGAGACAGAAATGCAAAAAGAAAAAGGGGTGATAATAGAAGAGATAAATATGTATGAAGATATGCCAGCTTCTCATGTTCAAGATCTATTTGGAGAAGTTTTGTATGGAGATCAGCCATCAGGAAGAAGTACGCTCGGAACCAAAGATAATATTCAAAAAATGTTAAGAGATAATTTTGTAGAATATAAAAAGACTCACTATGTCTCAGAGAATACAGTTGTGATCGTAGCAGGGAATATTACAAATGATGAAGTCTACAAAGAAGTAGGTAAATATTTTAAAGATGTATCTATAACTAAAACAGGAAAGAAGCCAAAGACTAAAGACTATCAAGATAAGCCAAATGTATTAGTAAAATACAAAGAGACAGATCAGACTCACTTTGTTTTAGGCGTTAGAACTTTTGATGTTTTTGATAAAAGAAATACGACCCTTTCTCTGCTTGGAGCAGTTCTTGGTGCAGGTATGAGTTCAAGACTATTTACAAAACTTCGTGAAGAAATGGGGGTTGCGTACTATGTACGAGCTTATAATCAACCCTCACTTGATCACGGCTCATTCCAGATTTCTGCAGGCGTGAATAATACTAGAACAGAAGAAGTGATAAAAGAAATATTGAAGGAATGTAGTTTAATTATGAATGAAAAGGTTTCGGAAAAAGAATTAAATAAAGTTAAGTCACTTATAGTGGGGAATATGAAGATGTCTCTTGAAGCGACAGATGATATAGCTAACTATTTCGGTGGTCAAGAACTTATGAAGAAAGAAATAAAAACATTAGAGGAAAAAATTAAAGAGGTTAAAGCTGTAAAATCAGAAGATATACAGAAAATGGCTAAGATTATTTTTAAAGACAAAAATCTAAACCTAGCAATTATAGGTCCATACAAAGAAAAATCTCAATTTGATAGTATTCTAAAATTCTAGGCACTAGAAGCTTTATTGTGATAAAATATCTATATGCAAGAACAAAATAAAAAAATTCAAATTTCAATTTCGAATGATTCTATTATTAGAGTTATTCTGTTTGGTTTAGTTCTCTATGCTGCTTTTAAATTAACTAATTTGATATTGATAGTTTTAACATCTATAGTGGTGGCTTCTTTTGTAGTTTATGCTGTAAGCAAAATGAACAAATATATAAAGAATCGTTTGTTGTCAGTTATTCTTATTTACATTGTTTCTATTGGTATAGTGATAGGATTACTATCTGTTTTCATTCCAACATTTATCGCAGAAATGTCAGATCTTGTCAGCCAGCTCGGTAGATATATTCCAGATACTAGTATTCTAAACACTTTCCAAACAGATACTATAACAGGAGCAAAGACTGTCGTATCCACTATCTCGCACAATGCTTCTATTGGGGATGTTATTAAAAGTACTCAAAGCTTAGTGAGCAGTCTTTCCGGGGGGTTCTTTAATATTTTTGGAACTGCCTTTGGAGGGTTATTGAATTTATTACTTATATTTATAGTTTCATTTTATCTTTCTATTACAGATAAAGGCATAGAGAATTTCTTACGCATTGTTAGTCCTGATAAACATGAAGAATATCTCATAGATCTATGGCAGAGGACTGAAAGGAAGATAGGTCTTTGGATGCAAGGTCAAATGCTTATGGGAGTTATAGTTGGAGTTCTTGCTTATCTTGGTCTTACTATTATAGGAGTTAAGTATTCTCTTGTATTAGCACTTGTTGTCGTCATAGCGGAATTAGTACCTTTTGGTTTAGTTATCGCTACTATACCAGCTATACTATTTGCTTATCTAGATGGAGGAGTCGCTCTAGCTGCCGTCACTCTTGGATTCTATTTGATTCTTGGGCAGTTTGAGACATATCTTATATATCCTCTGATAGTTAAAAGGGCTACAGGTATCTCTCCTTTGGTTGTTATCTTGTCGGTTTTGATCGGGGCAGAACTTGCAGGTATTTGGGGTGTATTCCTTGCTGTACCTGTCGCTGTATGCTTACTTGAATTTTTTGATGACATAGAAAAGAAAAAGATTTTAGCTAGAGGAATTTAATCTATGAATAAAACATTTTTTCTCACAACTACATTACCTTATGTAAACGCACCACTTCATATGGGGCATGCATTGGAGTTTGTCCGAGCTGATACGATAGCTCGATATAAAAAACTCATAGGCTACGATGTATATTTCAATACAGGTACAGATGAACATGGTATTAAAATTTTTGAGAAGGCTAAAGAGCTAGGACTTGATACACAAACTTTTGTCGATCAAGGATTCGAAACTTTTAAAGAACAATTGAAAATGTTTGGAGTTATCGACGATATACACTTTATCCGTACGACAGATAAGAGTCACGAACTAGCTGTTCAAGCCTTTTGGAAGAAAGTATCTGATAATGGTTATATTTATAAAAAACAATATGAAGCTAAATATTGTGCTGGTTGTGAAAGTGAGAAGACTGATAGTGAACTTGTAAATGGTGAATGTCCGACGCATCCAGGCTTAGAGATAAAGTTAATTAGTGAAGAGAATTATTTCTTTAAGTATTCTCTTTTCGGTGATAAACTTTTGAAACTATATAGCGACAATCCAAATTTTGTCGTTCCTGACTTTCGATTAAATGAAATAAGGAATTTTGTGAATGGAGGACTTCAAGACTTCTCAATATCTCGCTTGAAAGAGAAAATGCCTTGGGGTATATCAGTACCAGGGGACGAGAGTCAAGTTATATATGTATGGTTTGATGCATTAGTAAACTATATCTCGACTTTAGGTTGGCCAAATACTGATGGAGACTTTACAAAGTATTGGGTGGAGGGAAACCCTACTCAGTATTGCGGAAAGGATAATACGCGTTTTCAAGCTGCCATGTGGCAAGCGATGCTTATGGCAGCTGACTTACCTAGTTCATATCAAATAATAGTCAACGGGTTTATTACAGCTGATGGAGGAATTAGAATGTCTAAGACTCTTGGAAATGTTGTTGATCCTAGAGATATAGTAAAAGAATATGGAACTGACGCTCTTCGTTACTTCCTACTTCGTGAAGTTGGAAGCTTTGAAGACAGTCCTTTTACCATTGAGCGATTTAAGGATGCTTATAATTCAGGATTAGCAAATGGATTGGGTAATTTATTATCACGTATTTTAACTTTATCTGAAAAGTATTTGGATAAGTGTCCAGAGATTCCTGAGAATTCTATACCCCAAGAATTTTTTGATAATTTAGAATCATTTGATTTAAAAAAAGCGACCGACTATGTTTGGGAAAAAATTTCTGAACTAGATAAAGCCATTCAATTAACTGAGCCTTTTAAAGTGGTGAAAGTAGATATAGAGAAAGGTAAAGTTATGATAACTGATCTAGTTTTAAAGCTTTATACTATTGCCAGAATGCTCAATCCTTTAATGCCAGAGACAAATGTAAAATTAAAACAATTAATTCGCGATAACAAGAAACCCGAAACTCCTTTGTTCTTAAGAAAAGAATAATGCCTAAATACATAGATATACATGCACATACGAATTTTAAGGTTTTCGACGAAAATCGAGAAGAGGTTATTTCTCGTGCACTTGAGAGTAATACTTGGATTATAAATATTGGAACTCAGTATGGTACTTCTAAGAAAGCCGTAGAAATGACGAATCAATATGAAGGGGTGTATTCGACTATCGGCCTTCATCCTATTCATACTACAGCTTCACATCATGATGAATCTGAATTAGGAGCAGACGGTAAAGAATTCACTTCTCGTGGGGAAATTTTTGATAAAGAAAAATACAGAGAACTTACAAAACTAGGAAAAGTAGTCGGAATAGGGGAATGCGGTCTAGATTACTATCATTTAGAAGAAGAGAGCCTCGAAAAGCAACGTTCCGCTTTCATTTCTCAGATAGAATTAGCAAATGAACTTGATATTCCTCTTATGCTCCATGTTCGTAATAGTTCAACAAACCTGCCTGCGCAGACAGGTAAATCTCGTAATGCTTACTTTGATGTGTATGAATTAGTAAAGAAGTATTCTACAAGAGGTGATATGAAAGGAGTCTCACACTTTTTTGCAGGAAGTGTAGAAGATATGAAAAGATTCACCGAAATTGGTATTTTTATCTCTTTTGCAGGTCCTATAACATATAAACCCAATCCAAATATTTGCGACTACGAGGCGGTAATAAAAGAGACCCCTTTGGATATGATACTAGCAGATACGGACAGCCCATATGTTGCTCCAGCTCCTCATAGAGGGTCTCAAAATGAGCCTATGTATGTGAAGCATATAGTTTCAAAAATAGCGCAAATTAAGGGTTTAGACGAATCAGAAGTAACCAAGCAAATTGTTATAAATGCTAAAAAATTATTCAATATTTAAACTTTAAATATTTCTAAAAGCTCCTTGAATGCGATTCAAGGATTTTTTGACTTTTCTACACTTTTCTGTTAGTATAACTCTACATTTCGTTTGTCCTGGTCTTATAACCAGTACACATTGGTCCATAATGAGATGATATTAAAAGTAACAAATTAAGCGTATTTTACGCTAAAAACTATGGCGAAAGCAAAAGAAGTCGTAGAGAAAGTTGATGATGCAGAAATAGCAGATTCAAAATCTTCTATCTACGAAGTAGGTTATATAATGGTACCAAGTATACCAGAAGAAAATCTTGGAGGTGAAGTTACAAGTTTTAAGGATGCATTGTTGGAAAAAGGAGTTTCCTTTATTTCTGATGAATATCCAAAGATGTTAGAGCTAGCATATGAGATGTCTCGTTCTATTAACAACAAGAAGCAAAAGTTTTCTTATGGTTATTTCGGTTGGGTTAAGTTTGAGACTACTACAACTAGTGCAAAGGTTATAAAAGAATTTTTAGATAAGAATGAGAAACTTGTTCGATATCTTATGATAAAGACTATTCGTGGTAACACTATGTCTACAAAGCGTGCCTATGGCAAGCAAGATGGATTTAAGCGTCGTCCTACTACTAAGTCAGAGGAATCAGCCCCTATAAACGAAGAAGTTATAGACAAAGAAATCGATGCGCTTGTGGTATAATTGATATATTAATAATTTAACTATTTATTATATTTATGTATTTAAACAAAGCAATCCTTATAGGAAATCTAACTCGCGATCCAGAATTAAAAGCTATCGCTTCAGGGAATAAAGTTTGTACTTTTAGTATTGCTACTAATCGTACTTACAAAGATTCGAATGGAGTAAGACAGGAAAAGACGGACTATCACAATATCGTAGTATGGGGCAAGACAGCAGAAAACGTAGCTACATATATGAAAAAGGGAAGTCAGATACTAGTGGAGGGAAGAATGGAAACTCGTAGTTGGGATGATGCTGCTACAAATACAAAGAAGTATCGTACAGAAATCATTGCAGATACAGTTCAGTTCGGATCAAAGAATACAGGAGGGGGAACTTCAGGACCTGTAGTTTCCTCATCTGCTCCAGCTTCTAAAAAAGAAGAAGAGATAGATACAATCGAATATCCAGAAGAGCAAATAAATGCAGAGGATATACCGTTTTAAAAAGGAATTAACAATTAACATTTAGAATTATGAAACAAGATTATTTTTCATCAAATAACATTAAGCATATAGACTACAAAGATCTCGAACTACTTCGCAGATTCTTGACTCCTAGTGCTCGTATGCAGTCACGACGTCGTACAGATGTCACATCTAAGAATCAACGTAAGCTAGCAGTTGCTATCAAGCGTGCTCGTTTTATGGGATTACTACCTTATATTGCCAAGTAGGCAATCGGGTGACCGTGTATGGTTTAGCCATATATAGCAAAGTAAAGATTTAGAATACAAAAGCCCTGCCGTTTACGGCAGGGCTTTTGTATGATATAATACGTTTATTAAAAATAAGTTTCTTAATTCATTTAATATGAAAAAGCTATTAATTGGGCTGTTTATCTTTGGTCTATTTGCTGTGTACGGTCAAGCTTATGCCTCAAACTTAGAACTTATTTCTACCGATAGTGGAAAGAGTTTTAATGTTACAGGAGGTCAGTCTATAAAAGTAACACTTTCAAACCCAGGAGATGGAGGATATACTTTTGATTCACCTATCTACGACAATACAATACTTCAATTAGTGAATAATCGCCATATAGATCCAGTTATTGATACTGTTAATCCTATTATGGGTAATTTTGGTTCTGATTATTGGGAGTTTGTAGCGATAAAATCTGGTAATACTAATCTTAAAATAACAGCTTCTCGGTCATGGGTAGGAGGAGGAACTGCGACCATGTTTTCTGCAAATATAACTGTATCCACGATAACAACTCCTTCGATTGTAGTTACATCTCCAAACAATGGTGGTGAATCTGTAGAATTTGGAGGAAAAATTGAAATTCGTTGGATGTCTCCAAATATAACTTCAGCTTTAAATGAAATTTATGTTTCTGATGGCACCAATAAGGGTCATACCGAAAGTGTAAGAATGGAAAATAATTTAGGAAGTGTAATCTATACATTAGATAGTAATTTAATCCCTGGATCAAATTATAAAGCCTATGTTTCTACTGCCTATGGAAGTGCTATATCTGTTTCTGATTCATCTGATTTACCTTTTACGATTAAATCTACTTCTACTAACGATGGATGTCCTACTGGTTCAATTTACAGTTCAGCAACAGGTCAAATATGCCCGATAAATACAACACCTAAACTTACACTTATTTCTCCTAACGGAGGAGAAAATTTTAAAATAGGTGATCAAGTTAAAATAAAATGGAATTCAGAAAATCTTCCCGTAGGTGCATTGATTGCTGTTTATTTGGAAGAGCCAGCTACAAATTCAAAATATGGAATAGGAGATTTGCTTACTAATGATGGAGAGGAAACTATCTCTCTAACTCCAGCAGCAGGAATAAGTAATTATGGAAAAAATTTCAAAATTAATATAGTTTATACTGTCGATAAACAAAGAGAGTTAGGAGGAGATTCCTCGGATGGATTATTGACTATTTCTTCACCATCTTCTGATTCTGGATGTTCAAATGGTCAAATTTATAGTTCAACTACAGGGCAGAAATGTACTGTAGTAGTTCCAGTCTGTCCTTCAATGACACTTTTAAATTGTGCTATTGGTACACATCAGGTATATTCTGGAAAAGATCCCAGTGGTTGTGATTCTTATGTTTGTACAAAAGTTCCTGAAAACACTGGTTGTTCAAATGGTCAGGTTTATAGCTCAACAACTGGGAATGCTTGCCCTAAAATTGTCGAAGAATATGCAGGATGTTATGGTGATAGATATAGTCAAATAACAGGAAAAGCTTGTCCTCTTTCTATGGTTACAGATGAAGGATGTAAGGCAGGTCAAACTTATAGCTCTACAACAGGGCAAAAGTGTATTCAAGCAATTATTCAAACCGTAGATCAGGGCTGTAATGGAAATAAATACAGTACGACTACTGGTAATATGTGTCCGATTGCTACTATTAAAATAGATGAAGGGTGTCTACCTGGTCAAAATTATAGTTCAACAACAGGTCAGAAATGTACATCTTTTATTACTCAAACTAATACAGCAAGAAGAACACTAAGATGGGGTTTGTCAGGGGATGATGTAAAAGCTCTACAAAAGAATCTTGGTTTATCAAGTACAGACGGTATCTACGGTACATGGACCATGACTAAAGTTAAAGAATGGCAAACAAAGAATGGTCTATACGCAGACGGTATCTTTGGTCCAGGAAGTCAAAGTAAGATGGGTCTATAATCTAAAACTAAATTACAAATGTCCCACAGGTTGGCCTGTGGGACATTTATAATTGAAAGTGGTATAATACAAACATTAAAAATAAGTTTCTAAATTCATTTAAAATGAAAAAATTATTACTAGGACTGTTTGTATTTTGTCTCCTTTTTACGGGGACATCCGCTCATGCAGGGTGGGTGAGTGACGCAGTATTAAGAGAAATATTACAATTTAGAGCAGCTCTCGGAGCTTCAGCTTTTAATATATATCCTCCGAGTTATGTGGATACTAGTATATCAACAAAAGTTGTAGCTACCCCTGTGATAGCAGCTCCAGTTCCTACAGTTCCTACAGTTCTTGCTCCAAATGGAGGGGAAATAATAAAGATGGGGAGTACTTATCCAATAAAATGGAAAGCTTCAGTTGGAGTTTCAACAGTAAATATTTATATTGATACAGGGATAAGATGTGTAGTAGCTCCATGTCCAAGTAATATAGTAATTGCTAATGGAGTTAAAAATACAGGGAGTTATAGTTGGTATGTAAACCCTAAAATTACTTATGGGAATGGATCAGGATTAAGGATGTTTATCAGTAATGGAAATTATAGTGACTCAAGTGATGCAACTTTTTCTATTGCAGCCGCTACTATAGCTTGCCCCCCAGCACCTTCTCTAGCCCAATGTCCTCCTGGTACTACAAGTAGTGTTATTTATGATGCAAATAAATGTGTCATAGGTCAAACATCTTGTGTTCCTATAGTCGTAACTTGCCCCCCAGCACCTTCTCTAGCTCAATGTCCAACTGGTACTACAAGTTCTCTTATTTATGATGTTAACAAATGTGTTACAGGTCAGGTTTGTACATCAGATGTTGTTACATGTCCTGTTGGCTGTACTTGTACTGAAACATCAGTAAATTGCCCGGCCACTACACCTTCTGTTACTGTCCTTTATCCTAATGGAGGAGAAACATATACAGCAGGACAACAAATGACTATTAAATGGAATGCAACCAATACATTTAACAACAAGGTTTCATTAGGGTTAGTTGACCTTACGGGTGCAGAATATCCTATTGCTTATGATATTGATAATTCTGGATCTTATAACTGGACTATACCATCGGAACTTAAAGTGGGTTGTGAAAGTGGAACATGTATTATCCCTTTTGGACAAAATATATTTAAAGTAATTATTTCAGATGATGGGTCACCAAGACTGTATGATTCTTCAAATAATTTATTTACAATTAATAATACAGCTACTTGCCCTTCTATTATTATTCCAGATGTTTTGTGTGCCCCTGGTACAATGAGAAATCCTACTTATGATGCAAATAAATGCATTACATCATATACTGACTGTACTCCTATAGCCATGTGTGATTATGCCGCTCCTGCTAATGGTTGTACTTATATAAAAGGACCAGATTATAATTCAACCAATGGATGTGGAATGGTATTAGATTGTTCAAATATTACTAAGTGTCTAAATGGAGCAGCAAATCCTCCTTTGTGTACTGCTATAGATTGTGCGAATGGAGAAGTTTATAGTTCATCTAATGGACAAAAATGTCAAAATCCGGAAACTTACTGGATGACTCTTATATCTCCTGAAGCAGGTAAAACCTTAAATGCAGGTGAGACTTACAATGTAAGATGGACAAGTAACATTCCTAGTTATGGATTTTTAGTAATTAGAATTACAGATAATAATAATAGATTTATACGAGAAATAACAACAGCAAATGATGGACAAGAAACTGTAAGTATACCATCTACTACTGCTTCAGGGACATATAAACTTGAAATAAGTAACGGAAGTGTTGCAAATAAAGTTGTTTATGCAAATGCAGTATTTAATATTGCTTCTATAACTGATACTGGTTGTTTGCCAGGTCAGAATTTTAGTTCAACTACTGGTGCTGCTTGTACTGTGATTACTCCAAGTACTCCTATCACAAGAACATTAAAAACAGGAATGAGAGGTGATGATGTGAAAACTCTTCAAGCTTACTTAGGTCTAACAGCAGATGGATATTTTGGAAGAAGTACTAGGATTAAAGTAATACAATGGCAGAAAGCAAATGGATTAAGAGCTGATGGCGTCTTTGGTCCATCAAGTATTTTGAAATCAGGATTGGGTATAAGTTCTAATTAGGTTTGTCCAAATGGAGCAACTAATGTTCCTTTATGTACAACTTCATCAAATGGTGCTTGTTTAAATGGTGCAACTAATCCTCCAGCATGTGTAGTATCTATTCCTACTACATGTCCAAACGGAGCAACTAATTATCCTACATGTACAATTGGTATAACTTGCCCACCAGTACCTTCTCTAGCTCAGTGTCCAGCTAATACAACAAGTCAGCTTACTTATGATTCAAATAATTGTGTCATAGGACAAACATGTAATCCAGTTACTACTACACTTGCATGTGGTTCAGGTGGATCTTGTACTGCATCAGATATAGCCCCTCATAATACTCGAGCAAATTGTTGGGTATATATGTCAGGTGCGTTCACTACTAAATTTACTGCAAATAGAGCCTATAATATCACTAGTTATGTTGCCAATGGTAGTACTCATCCAGGAGGTGATGTTATCGCTTCACATTGTGGAGGTAACCTCTATGATTATGTAGTGGGTTCAACCGGAGGTCATGCTCACACTTCAAGCGCGATTAATACAATCCTTCAGTCTTATTATATAGGACCAATGTTGTAAAATATTTATATTTAACAATAAAACCCTCATTGATTCATCAATGAGGGTTTTATTGTTTTTATTTTAATTGTAAAGACTCAAGTAGGGTATTTAATTCTTCACCTTTGATTTCTTTATATTCATTCTCGTTAAGATTGCCTAGTTCTATATTCATAACTCTTATACGTTTAAGGTTCACTACTTTGTGGTGTAGAGCTTCGCACATACGTCGTATTTGGCGTTTTTTGCCCTCTGTGAGCACGATATTGAAGGTATCCTTAGATTTACTAGTACTTCTCCATACTTTACACTTTTTACTTATAAATTTATCAAAGTGTACACCATCCCCCATAAGCTCGATAAACTTATCTGAAAAGTTTGGTTCAACTTTTACTACGTATTCTTTCTCATGAACATACTTAGGAGAGAGAAGTCTGTCTGTAACACGCCCATCATTTGTCATAAGTATAAGACCGTGAGAATCCTTATCAAGTCTCCCGATAGGGAAGACAACTTCTTTAAATTTAGCAACTTGCAAGATATCTTTTGTTTTTACATCTGGGTTTGTTGAGATACCTACTGCTTTATTGTATGCATAGTAGACATAATTTTTCTTTGGAATTTTATCACTAACAGTTACGTCTTCATCTCTATATACTTGGTCGCCAAGTACTGCTTTTCTTCCGTTGATATATACAAAACCTTTTGTTATAAGATCGTCAGCACCTTTCCTCGTCGCATAATTCTTTAAAGCGAGATATTTATTTATTCTAATTGGGTATTCCATAGTCATGGTTGTGTTTTAGGTGAGGTATATAATATAGACCTAATAGTGATATTATTCCTAATATTGCGAATAGAAATTTCAAGGGTAAAAAGATAAAGATGATTGTACTTATTATCGGTGCTGCGATATAAGCAACTGGGTTCATATCTCTAAATATACTTAAAAGGTAAGCATCTTCTTCTCTGACATGGGTAAAGAAGTAGATCTCTGATGTTGCTTCTACCACAGCGGCTCCTGTACGTGTCATAAATAATATAAATGCCCATAGAGCTATACTAGTGGAAGTAATATAAGAAATAAAGAAAGTAGAAATACTCATTATAATAATACCTACAGCCAACAATGTTCTTTTCTTTACGTGGTATTTATCTATGAGTATTCCAATAGGGAAGCCGAAAATTACGAAAGGAGCTAGCATAATAGTAAATATAACTCCTATCTGGTCCCAACTTAATCCTATATGTTCAAATAGATATATAGGTGTATATATGACCATCAATGCAAAGAAAAATTGCAAAAGGAAGTTGATCATAGTTATCGCAAACATATGATGGTTCTCCCTTAAGTACTTATATGTTTGTAAAAAAGGAGTTTTTGTATAACTTCTATCTTCAAATTTTCTGACAGTGAAGACTAATCCCAGTGTCATTATCATAGTAGCAATAAAAGAGATGATATATATTATTTTATAACCACCTTCCTTAGTTATCAGAAATGAAGTGACAAGAGGGCATAGCATATAAGCTAAGTTAACTATCATTAGATACATACCTCGAGTTTTTCCTATCGTTAAGGGATTTCCAAAATGTTCAATAAAAATATCGATAGATAGATATACTAGTGTATTTGTCGTAATTAATGATACAAAAGAAGCACTTATAACATAAGCATTTTTTGATGTTATCATTCCCACTAAGGACGCCATATTAATAAGAAGAGAGATAAGTATAAATCTACGATTACCGAAATGTTTAAGTAAATTTACACTCTTTGCGAGTAAAACTAGTGTCAATATTGATGAAACTGTATATAGAATACCAACATATTTTTCAGAAATTATCTTCAGTAAGAAGGTAGAGTTGATATATGCAGAAAGTGCAATATGTAGAGTAAACAAGAAAGATAAGAGGTATGTTCTATTTATTTTGGACATTTTTATTTTTAAATAATTTATTAAATACTCAATAATACTGGTATTACCAAAGGCCTCTTTGCTGTCTTCTGAAAGAGAAACTTAGAGATATTGTCACCTAGATTTGTTTTGATGTTATCAAAATTAATAGGATTCATACCTGCAGTTCCGTCTTCTATCGTTTTCTTTATTATTATTCTTACTTGGTGGAGTAATTCTTGATTCTCTTTTAGATATATAAATCCTCTGGAGATAATATCTGGAGATTTGCGAAGTTTACCAGTTTGAGAGTCTATGGTAGCGATAAGTACAAACATCCCATCTTGAGCAAGCATAACTCGGTCACGGATAACTACGTCTTGTTCATCCCCAATAGAGAAGCCATCTACCATCATTGCACCTGAAGGTGCCTTCTCTTTACGTAGAATCATTTTAGAACCATTATCAACAATTTCTATAATAGATCCATTGTCTGGGACTATTATGTTATCCATAGACATTCCGAGAGACATAGCTATTTCTCTATGCTTGACTAGCATCGAATGCCATCCATGAATAGGTATGAAGAACTTTGGGTGGGTTTTCCTATGTAGCCATTTGATATCTTCTTGATTACCGTGACCTGTAGCGTGAATATATTCTTCACTTGTTCTATAACTTATTAGTCTTACTCCATGACGAGTTAGATTGTCTTTTAAGTGTTGAACTGCTATTTCATTTCCTGGGACAATAGAAGAAGAGAGGATGATAGTATCTCCTTGCTTTATAGTAAACTTCTTGTGAGTTTTATTGGCAGCACGTCCAAGAGCTGCAAATTCTTCACCTTGAGCTCCTGTCATCATTATGAGTATTTTATTCGGAGGGTAATTATCAATATCTTCGATATTTATAATAGTGCCTTTTTTGGGTGTGAAGATACCTGCTTGTTCACAAACTTCCATATTAGTCTTTAAAGATCTACCATCGAGGATGACTTTCTTTCCGAGAGACTCTGCAATCTCAACTATCTTCATCAGACGTGTAATAGAAGAGGCAAAAGCTGAAATAATTATACGTCCTGTTCCTTGTCTTATAACTTTATCTAATCCTTCGTGAACTCTAGATTCGGGGAGTGAGAATCCTTCATTTTCAATGTTTGTTGAGTCAGTGAGGAGAAGTAAAACTTTCTCTTTGTCAAAAAAGGCATATTCTTTTTCTTCTTCATCACTTACTATTCCGTCCACCTGATCAAGCTTGTAGTCTCCAGGTGTTACTATTGATCCATAAGGAGTCTCTATAACTATACCCATAGAGTCAGGCATCGTATGCGTAACTCCAAAGAATCTGACACGGATGTTACCTGCATATATAACTGAATCTTTTTCTACTATATTTGCATTAAGAGCAGGCAAGTGAGAGAATTCTTCTTGTCGTTTTTTCATCACTAAGATAGAAAGATTCCTAGAATATAGAGGAGGATTGCCTATACGGCTCATAACAAGGGGAATACCTCCTATATGGTCTAGGTGGCCGTGAGTGACGAGCATTGCTCTTATTTTATCCTTACGCTCTTCAAGGTAGGTTGTATTAGGTATTATGTAATCGATACCTGGGGTATCTTCTGTTTTAAATTGCATACCTGCATCTATAACTATGATATCATCACCTATTTCAATAGCGGTCATATTCTTACCTATTTCCTCTACTCCTCCTAAGGGGATTATTCGAATAACTCCAGGTAGTGGTGGGGGAATAAGAGTTGTCTTGTTCTTCCTTACTATTACGTTATTCTCCTTTGGTGGGACAGGGGATTTAATATGAGCTCTTCTTCCTCCCTTATTATTACCATATTGATAACTACCTCTACTGGTTTTATTAGCAGAGTTATCTGTTGCACTTTTTATTGGTCCTCTTTGGTCTGGATTCGTATTATTAGTTATACCTATTTTTGATATGTCAGGCTTGTGGAGGACTCTTATGTTATTATTTTTACGAAATGGGAAATTATTATTTCTATTTCTTGGATCTCTTTCTATTTTTGGTTTTTCGTTCATATTTTATTATTTTTTCGCTTTCGGCGATTTTTACTTGTTACTAAAGATTTTCCATACGTGATCTTTGTTTGCGTACCATGTATAAATAGACGCAAATCTATCCGAAGGATTTATTAATGTATTTAAATTTATATTATTAAGCTCATTTGATGTCACATATAAATACTTAGGTGAATATATTAATAAAGAAGGAAGGTCTTTATTGAATTCCCCGACGAAATCTTTATATTTACTTATTCTATCTTCTACGTTTATTGTTTTTTGTGCATCGTCTAATACTTTATCAACTTTTGGATTATTATACATTGAGATATTTAACCCAGGGTCCTTAGTCTGAGAAGAATGCCAGAATGAGTATAGATCAGATTCGTGATTTATTATCTGACCGAAGAATAGTGCCTCATACTCACGATTTCTTATCACTTGATTAAGTGGTCCCATCTCGTAAACTTTTTCAATATTTACTTTCGCTCCTATTTTCTCTAGTTGATCTTTTATTACTAGGGTAGCACCTCTTAGCTCGGGAGTATCTCCTGTGGTCAAGGAAAATTCTAACTTGGTCACTGTTCCACCAGCAACTTTGACTTTGGTAGTGATTGTCTTTTTACCTACTTTTTTTGTTTTAGTAACTGTGGTAGTTCCTCCTTTTACTCTTACTCCGTCAATTCCTAGTATCCACCCACTTTTCTCCAGTAATTCATTTGCTTTATCGATGCTAAAAGTAGAATCATTAATCTCATTCTTTAAAATTGTACCTGGTATAGGACTCTCTACAACGGTTCCATATCCATAAAGTACTTTATCTATTATTTCTTGCTTATTTAATGCGTAATTAAAAGCTTTTACTACATTTGAATCAGCAAATATCTTATTGTTTGAGCTGTTGTAAAACATACCAAATATTCTAGGTAAAGTTGTCGTATGAATATTAAAATTTTTATTTACAAAATTTGATGCGTTGATGGCACTTATATTGCCTGCTTGGTCGATAGAATGCGATAATAATTCTTTAATTAAATCCTTTTCATTAGAAAATGATCTGATCGTAACGTTCTTAATATTTGGACTACCTAAAGTAAAATCAGAAAAGCTTTTGAGTATATATTCCTGAGGAATACCATCTTTATTCTTTGTCACTGATTTTATTTTATACGGACCTGAACCGATAGCTTTAATGTTGTAAGGCGATATACTGAATTCAGTATCTTTAACATCTTTCCATATATGCGAAGGCAAGATACCTATCGTCGTATTGTCCATAAATGATATATAAGATTTATTTAAAGTGAAAACGACAGTGTAGTCATCCTTTTTAGTAGCAGTTACGACATTCCATCCCATCCTAGGGCTTTTAATAAGAGGATCTTTTATCTTGTCTATTGTGAAGATGACATCATCAGCAGTAACAGGATACCCATCCTGAAACTTTGAACCCTTTTTTAATATAAAAGTATAAATCAAACCATCAGGGCTTACGGTATAAGACTCTGCTAAGTCAGGTGTAAAGGTACCGTCTGTCTGCCTACGCATTAGTCCACTATAAACCAAAGAAGCTAAATCTTTATCTGCATCAGAGAGAGCTAAAACTGGGTTAACCAATGTAGGCATCCCTATAATACCTTCAGTTATAGAACCTCCTCTTGTAGGAACATCAACTAGAAGTTTGTTGTTTAGTAGATTCAAAATTATAAGCATTGATATAAGAGCAACAGTAGTCGTAGATACGAATATATAGAATTCTTTTTTAGAGAATGATGCTAGTGCATTTATAAGTTCTTGCTTTTTAGGAATTTGAAACTCTTTTATAAAGGATATGAATTTATACATAAGGGCACTCAAGATAGAGTGAAGTTAATCTTTATTAGTTAATATTGTAGATTAAAACTACTTAACGAATATTGCGATAAGAGATGAGGCAGTTAGAAGAATAGCTATAACTATACTTGTTATAAATATAAACTTTTCGAAACCACGACGTGTATGGTAAAGACCACCAGCGTCTCCTCCTCCGAGTACTCCTCCTACACCTGCATCTGATTGCTGAAGCAAAATAGCTACAATTAGGATGATAGATAGTGTTATTTGTATGTAAGGCAATATATTAGCAATAATCGTCATAGGTTATATACTACTATAATTATCTAAATTTTGCAACCTATAAAATAGGCTATTCCTTGGGTTCTACGTGTATTAAAATATTAGAAATTTCAGGTAATTTTGCTTTGAGAATGTCCTTTAAGTCATGTGATATCGTGTGTCCATTTTTGACAGAAATCTCACCATCTACCGTTATATGTAGGTCTACATGGTATTTCATACCAGTTTTTCTTATAAGACATTTTTCAGTTTCAATCACTCCAGTAACATTTTTTGATATTTCTCTTATTTGTAATATAAAATCATCATGGGTATGTTCATCCATCACTTCACCTAAAGCAGGCCTGAAAATAAGGTAACAGTTATAAAGTATAAAAGCTGAGGCAAAAAGAGCAGCCCAATCGTCGGCAGACTCATATCCTTTACCTATAATTAGTGCTATTGAAATTCCTATAAATGCAGCGACTGAAGTTATCGCATCACTTCTATGGTGCCAAGCATCTGCCTTTAAGGAAGAGCTTTTTGTTTCTTTACTTTTTTTAATTACTAGTCTGTATGAAATTTCTTTCCAAATAATTATGCCGGCAAGAATAATAAGGGTATAAGCACGAGGAAGCTCGTGTGGAGTGTGAATATTTATAATTGCTTGACGGGCTATGATAGAAGCGGAGATAACTAGGAATCCTACAACTGCGAAAGTAACTAGGGGCTCTATTCTCCCGTGGCCGTATGGATGATTCTTGTCTGCTGGTTTGCTTGAGTATTTAATACCAAAGAGGACTAGAGCTGAAGAGAAGATATCAGTTGTGGATTCTATCGCGTCTGCAATGAGGGCATATGAATTACCAAAATATCCTGCGGTCCATTTTATCGTAGCTAGGAGAGCGTTGCTTATAATACTGAAGTATGTGGTTTTAAGGGCTATTTTTTCGTGGGACATAAATAAAATATGAGAGGAGTCTTGAATCTTACAGATTCGGTACACCTTTCGTATTTTTATAAAATATTATTTTTATAAAAATATACTCAAGGTTTTCAAGCCTCTCACGCAAAGCATACCATGCTTTACTCTGGGCACAAAGAGAGACATCGGCAAAAATGGTCGGGTCAAAAGCGTATCGCGAAGCGATACGCGAACAGTCGGAAATCCGTCCGCCTTTGGCGGACATGGCGAAATCCCACAAATCCCCCCAGCGTATGGAAACCATTTTGTCCTTGATTTCAGGGTTAGAGCCGATTTTCTGAAAAAACTTCTTCCATTCTAAATGTGAGGAAGTTTTTTCTAAATCGGTGGCTTCTTTCAAGGACAAAATGAAACTCCGCAAAGGTTCGACCCAATTCTTTCTCTGTTGCCAAAAATTAGTCAAACTTTCCTCAAGCTTGATTTTTTGACGCATTAAAATATCTTTTCGTTCGAGATATACACCTTTTTCAATATCGCCATCAAGGTATATCGAGACGAGT
>CAIJLF010000065.1 GCA_903821415.1 uncultured bacterium
CCTATAGATAAAGAGACGAGGAAGACAGTAGAGCATTTGATGATGGTTACAAAGATGGGTATAACGAAGAAAGTTGCAGCAGAAAGCTTTAAAGATGTTCGCCGAAGTGGATTGATAGCTATCAAACTTGATAAAGATGATGAATTAGAGGCTGTTTTGGCTGTAGTAAAAGGTGATGATGTCATGCTTGCGACTACTAACGGCCAGTCTATAAGATTCAGCGAGAAGGATGTTCGTGAGATGGGAAGAAGCGCAGGTGGAGTCAGAGCTATGAAACTAAGCAAGGGCGACTTCATCATAGGAGTTGATCGTATACCAAAAGGTGAGACAGCCTTAGCACTTCTAACTCTATCTTCAAATGGCTTAGGTAAAAAGACAAATATAAAAGAATACAAGACACAAAAGAGAAGTGGTTCAGGAATAAAGACAGCTAAAGTAACCCCTAAGACAGGTAAACTTATAGTTGCTAAAATAGTAGGAGAAGAAAATGAAATAATTGCAGTATCACAAAAAGGACAAGTTATACGCGTTGACTTGAAGTCTATCCCTACTTCAGGACGTCAGACTCAAGGAGTAACAATAATGAAATTACATGCAGGAGACAGTATCGCATCTATCACGTGTTTATAAATATGCTATAATAAAAATATGTTTTCTAACCCAGAACAAAATGTTCTTAAATTAGGATTACGAGAAGGCATGCGTGTCGCAGACTTTGGTGCCGGCACTGGAGCATATTCTTTTGCTGCAGGTAGGCATGTGGGACATACTGGGCATGTATATGCTATTGAAGTTCAAAAAGGCTTACTCAAAAAATTAGAAAGTGAGATCAAGGAGTTAAATGTCTTAAATGTTGAATGTATTTGGGGTGATATCGAGAAGGTGGGTGGTACAAAGATAGCAGACCACTCTATGGATGCTGTCATTATAGCAAATGTATTATTTCAAGCAGAAGATAAGATGGGACTACTGGATGAAGCTAAGAGAATTCTTAAAAAAGATGGGAAGATATTATTCATTGAATGGATAAGTTCATTTAATGGTATGGGTCCTTCATCTGAAAATATTATAGAAGAAAGGATGGCTACGGATTTATTTATAAAGAGAGGTTTTAAATTATCAGAAAATATTACCACAAATGAACATCATTATGGTATAATTTTCATACATAAACATGAATAACTTCCAAACAATTCTAATCGCAATATTTTTAGCTTTTTTTGTTTTTGGAGTACTAATATTTTCTGGAATGATAAATATCGGAGGAAGTAAAAAAGGAGCTGAAGCAATTACAGGAAAAGTTGTAATGTGGGGAACGATTCCTAATTCTCAAATGGCTGACACTCTTAGTAACTTACCTGTGCCCTCTGATTCCTTTAGTCTTAGTTATGTTGAAAAAAAAGATGGCGAATATCAAGACAATATTACGAACGCTTTTGCTCAGGACAAAGGTCCAGATCTTTTGATTCTAAAACCAGACATGTTGCTTAAAAATAGTAATTTTATTTTTAAAATACCTTATGCTAATAATCCGGAAAACTCATTTCGAAGTTCATATATTGATGGAGCTGATATTTTATTGACCAATGATGGAATCATAGGATATCCTTTATTGGTCGATCCTATAGTACTTTATTACAATAAAAATATGCTTTCAAATGAAGGTATTCTTTTCCCTCCAGCTAACTGGGATGATTTATTTAATTTGAATGATAAATTAACTAAAAAGAGTAATGATGGAACTATATTGGAAAGTATGATAGCTTTGGGGCAGTATGATAATGTAAACCATGTTAAAGAGATACTCTCATTGTTATTACTTCAAAGCAATAACCCTATTTTAGAACGTACTGATACAGGATATCGTTTGGCTATCAAAGATTCAACAAAATCAGGAGATAGTCCTTTTGAGAAAATAATTAATTTCTTTTTAGAATTTTC
>CAIJLF010000066.1 GCA_903821415.1 uncultured bacterium
TCCATGCAGGATCGGGAATAAATCCGGAAAATTCTCCGGGTAAATCAACTCCTGTTTTTTGGTTCCAGCCAAAAAGCGAGAGATATTTTTTGATTCTTGCAGGCCCCAATCCTTGCTGGTCTCCATATCCTCCGCCAACAGTATAAAAATAAATGTTTGAAGAAACAGCAATTGCTTTTCTCATATCAACCAAACCATGCGCCTCAACTCCGCCAAATCTATAAACCACACTAGGGTCATATTGGCTATGCACCAAAATATACCCCGGGTCATTTTCGCAGCAATATAATCCTCCAAATAAAATAATTACCTCAGCATCAAATATGCTAAAAGTAAGGTTAAAATGTTTCTTATTTAAAATTGCAATATCAGCTCTACTTCCAGCTAATTCAAGTAAAAATGTTACCTTTTCCATTTTTTATCGTTTTAAAGTTCATAAGTATTTTAATATAATAATTCAATTTTGTCAATATTAAATATTTAGAAGATTTTTTACATTATATTGACTTTTATATTTTAATGTGTTACTTTATAACTAAAGTTAAACAATATAATATATTTAAATATGTTTGAAAGATTGTATCAGGTATCAGATTTTTTAAATGCTCTTCTTTGTTTTAATAGTGAAGAATTAAAAAATGGCGTAGGTGTTGCACACGGTAGTTTTATTAAAATTAAAATGCCGAGTGGGGAACTTAAAACAATTAAAGAAATTAGCACTGAAAAAGATGTTAATGGGGATAATGAAGTAATCATTTTGATTTAAAAAATTTAAATGGTGCAAAAAACAACCGCAAAAAATAGCGGTTGTTTTATATTTCTCCCTTAAACACAGAAGTGGCCGGTCCACGAAGAATAATTTGCCCTTCGCTATTTTGTGACAAATAAAGCTTTCCACCGGGAAATTCTAAAGTTATTTCTTTATCAAAATTTACTATCTTATTTAGCATTGCATATACAGCACAAGCACCGGTACCACAAGCAAGAGTAACTCCACATCCTCGCTCCCAGACTTTTACTCTAAAATAATCATCCATTATTTTTTCTACAAATTCTACATTTATTTTGTTTGGGAAGTTTTCATTATTTTCAATTTTTGGGCCTACAGTTTTTAAATCAATTTCATTTAAATTTGAAACGAGTGCTACAGCATGCGGATTACCCATAGATACAAAGTTAAAGTCAAAGCCTTCTAATTTTAAAACACCATCTGGAAAATCTAGACTTTTGTATACATGTGTCCCCATATTTACAGAATAAGTATCGTCACTATTTACTTTGATATTTTTAATTCCTGCACGTGTATCAATATTTATTTCATTTAGAACAGATTTAGTCTCTTTTAGGTAGAATTGGGCTGTGCAGCGTATTCCGTTACCACACATTTCAGCAATACTTCCATCTGAATTGTAGTAATTCATAAAGCAGTCAGCCTTTGTGGATGGTTCAAGAAGGATAATTCCATCCGCTCCTATACCGAAGTTTCTATCACAGTAAAGACTTATATCTTCAGGCGTTAGAAAGATACTCTTATCTAGGTTATTTATCATTATAAAGTCATTCCCAGCTCCGTGATATTTATGAAAATTAATCATATTATGATTATACCTCAATTTAGATTTTGTTAAAATATTACAACAAGGTATAATAATATCATGAAAATATACATCGGCTCAGATCACGCAGGATTTGAACTTAAAGAAAAATTGAAAAAATATTTAGAAAGTCTATCAATCGAAGTCATAGACAAGGGTGCTTTTTCTTTAGATATGAATGATGACTATCCTGACTTTATAGTCCCTGTAGCAGAAGCTGTTGCCAAAGACAATGAATCTTTAGGTATAATACTAGGAGGTAGTGGAGAAGGAGAACAAATATCAGCAAACAAAGTAGAGGGCATACGTGCAGTAGAATACTATGGGGGCAATCTAGAGATAGTAAAGCTCGGTAGAGAGCACAACAATGCCAATATTCTTTCTTTAGGAGCTAGATTTGTAAACGAAGACGAAGCAAAGGAAGCAGTAAAGCTTTTCATAGATACACCATTTTCAAATGAAGAACGACACATTAGAAGAATTAATATGATAACGAAGGAAGAAAAATAATATGACAGAGATTATACCAGCAGTTTTAGCAAAAGATATAAATGATTTACGACAGAAGATAGCCAATGTCGTAAATGTTACTCATATGGTCCAGATTGATATGTGCGATGGTAAGTTTGTACCATCATCCTCTTGGCCTATGCAAAGAGGTGATATGGAGAGTACTGCAACTATCTTAGAAGAAGAAGAGGGAATGCCCTACTGGGAAAACCTTGATTTTGAATTTGATTTAATGGTGAAAGATGCTATCAAGCAATTTGATTTCTTTGTTCGTCTAGGAGCAAAAAGAATAATTTTTCATCTTGAAGCTGAAAACGAAAAAGAACTTAAGGATTTTATTGATTCTATCGATCCATATACCAGAGAAAATTTAGATATAGGTATAGCTATAAATACTACTACACCAATCGAAAAATTATTTCCATTTATAAACTCTATAGACTTTGTTCAGTGTATGGGTATAGAACATATAGGTTTTCAAGGTGAAGCCTTTGATGAAAGAGTCTTATCTCAAATCAAAGAACTAAAAGATAAATACCCAGACTTGATAATAAGTGTAGATGGAAGTGTAAATGAAGAAACTGCACCTCTTCTAGTAGAAGCTGGAGCAAGTAGACTAGTAGCAGGTAGTGTACTAATGAGAAGCTTTGATGTAAAAGAAACTATAAAAGAATTAGAAAA
>CAIJLF010000067.1 GCA_903821415.1 uncultured bacterium
GACTACAAGAGTAATAAGAGTAAGAGCAATAAGAGTAAGAGCGAGGAGCAAGGAGCGTAGTAAATTTGATTTACTCAAATAGTTGGATGAGAATTATAATGAATATTCAGATTGAACCTGAATCATATTCTAGGTTAAGTACCAAATCTTCTTCACCATTAAACTTAAACCCTACTACCTGACTTAGATATGTCGTAAACTTTATTTCTTCAGAATTATCACAAAACATCAATGTCTGACCAGTAGAACTAAATGTTATATTTCCATTTTGAACTACATACTTACCGAAAATATTATTACAATCCGTAGTTCCAGTAAAACTACCATCTTTATTAAAAGTAATACTGAAGGCATCTACCTTAGCGGGGGTAAATATAGAATCATCATAATTTATAGATCTTAACCATACCCACTTTCTGTCCAATATCTTACTTAGTGGAACCTCAAAAGTGAAACTATTCTTAAGAGCCTCAGGGTCTTTCGCTGGAATATTTTCATCTATGATAACTTTATTATTTGAATCTACCTTATTTTTATTAATACTTGAATTTTTATTTACTAAAATATTTGTACTTTCTTTCGTTGATTTATTATTTTTTGTTTTTAATTCTTTATACTGAAAAATAATAACTCCAGCAAAAATTATAATTATAAAAAATAGAATTAGTGTTTTTTTATTCATAAAAAATAATTTAACCGATAATTTCTTCTATTGTGCTACCTTTTTTGTATAAAATAATATCATAAGTAGAAGTTTCCCATGCTTTTTGCAATCCATCTATAACCTTCCATGTTTCTGTAACTTCTTCACTTGAGGAAAATAGACTATGATCTCCATTTATCGCATTAAAAAGAACTTGCTCGTAAGCATCAGGTATTGAAGTAAAGTGATCCTTAAAAGAGAAATTCAAAGCATGACGACTCACTTGGTGCTCATAACCAGGACGCTTTGCCCAAACAGAAAAAGATATTCCTTCATCTGGTTGCAATCTCAAATGTAATTCATTTGATTCATTCTCGTTATCTTTTTTATAATAAATCTTTATTTCTGTATATTTTTCTTTTAAGGCCTTACCTGTAGTAAGTCTAATTTTTACACCCTCCCATCTTGGGTCGCTAGATTCCAGGTCTATAGAAGCAAAAGTCTCTACCATACTTTCATTATTCCCTACTTCTTCTCTATAACCATTATATTGTCCCCTTTTAGCATGAGCGACTAATGATTTCTCTATCGGTATCTTTAATGCTTTTAATGCATCGTATCTCAAACTAGGAACCTGATCAAACTGGCCTTCTTTAGGTAGCTCCATTAGAGTCAATGCTAATAATTGAAGCAAATGACTTTGTATCAAGTCTCTCAAAGCACCAGTCTGCTCATAGAAGTTGGCTCTACCTTCTATTCCAATTTCTTCACTGACTGTAACTTCTATCTTTTCTATAAAATCCTTATTCCATGTTTTTTTAAATAGAGAGTTCCCATTGCGGAATACAATTATATTCTGAGCTGTTTCTTTGGCTAAATAATGATCGATACGATAGACTTGCTCAATGCTGAAGTATTTATCGATATGTTCTACTAAGTCAACTGCACTTTTTAAATCTACTCCAAAAGGTTTTTCTAAAAGTAATTTAGTTCCTTCTTTCTTAGCCATTCCTGAAAGACCTATGAGCTCTACTATTGATTTTGATACTGTTGGTGGAACCGAAAGGTAAAAGATATACTGCGATTCATTTCCAAATTCTTTTTCGATATCTTCTAGATAATTTTGTAATCTTTCAAAATCTTTTGGGTCAGTAAGGTCCATATTGAACATCATTGTATTTTGATAAATATATCCCTTATTTGTTGTATATTCGAGTAAGTCATCAATCCTGATTCCCTTTTGCCTTGTAACTCCTATAATTTTAAATTGATCTGGAATCATACCAGTAGCAGCTATTTGCCCAATCGCAGGTAATAGCTTCCTTTTTGAAAGATCTCCTGAAATTCCAATTATTATTAAAATCGTTGGTTTATAATTATTCATTATTTTATATATTGATATTACTATAATCTGTAAAAATTGTTAATAATGGGACTTTTTTTAAAATTTGTGCAGGCATCTCTTCTATCGATATATCTTCTTTAAGTTTTTCTATTATTGGCCATTTAGACTCTCCCATAGTATATACAATAGCCTCATCAAGTGTCTTTATTAGCTTTGGTGTAATAGTGATACGATTGTATTGTTCTGTATTATACGAGCAAATTAGACTATCACTATCGATAGACTTCGTACGTGGTAGAACCCCTGCAGTATGACCATCTATACCTATACCAAATATTCCTATCTTGTAGTCTGCTTTTTCTATTTCATTTTTTAAAATATCCCCTATATCTCTTGTGGTTGTTTCTATATCTTTCCCAGAGAGAAAAGGAATTATCTTAGCTCCCTCTACTTTAAAACCAGAATCTTTTAACTTTAACCAATTTGAATCAAAATGATCAACCTGTCCATATCTCTCATCTATCAAGGTAACAACGAGTTTATCTCTGTTTTTAGTGTTTATTTTCTTAGCTATTAAAACCTCGGGTGTAACAGCGGAACCACCAGAAACAAACCAGAGAACATTTTGCTTTTTCTCTAACTTTTCATTGATAGAATTAGCGACAACATCAACTATTTCTTCATCATTTTTGATTGTCTTAATATTAAGATTCATTTTATAATTTTAATTAATTTCTAAAACTACATCTTCCTTTGGAAATCTAATTTTTTTAGAAACAGCTGATTTATCTTCGTCTGATCTATACCCTAATGCAATAATAATCTTTGATTCTAAACCTAATTCATTCAGACCAAGAATTTCATCTACTTTAGATTTATCAAAACCTTCCATAGGGCAAGAATCTATTCCCATAACAGCACAACTTGTCAACAAATTACCTGCTGATAGATAAAGCTGATAAGTCGCCCATATTTTCAACTCTTCACTCGTCTTACTAGATATAATTCCATTCATCATATCTTTAAATCCTTGTAAATTATTTATATCAACATTTTTTTCTTTTGATATAAATTTCATATAATCATCTACCAATTGAGCATCAATATTTTTTTTATTTGTAAAAACTATTATTTGTGAAGCTTCTGTTATTTGAGACTGACCATAAGCAGCAATACGTATTTTTTCTCTTATATCTAAATTGTTTACAATGATAAACTTCCAAGGTTGTAGACCGTAAGATGAAGGAGATAAACGTAATACCTCTAATATCTCACCTAACTCCTTTGCACTAATTTTCTTTTCTGCATCAAATTTCTTTGTAGCATACCTCCAATTCAAAACTTCAATAATATTCTTCATATAATTATTAAAAAGTATAAACTTACATCTCAGATAATAATTACTTGCAGATTTAAATCCATATTCCTCTATTATTTTTAATATATTCATTATAACACTTAAACATTAAGATTGGGTGAATTACAAAATAAGACCCTTAAGGCCTTATTTTGTAATATTAATTCGTCGTTAGTTGTTAGTTATTCATACCTAGCTCCTTCCTTATCGTATTTGCTTCTTTTATTTTACCCTCTTTCGCAAGTTTCCAAGCCTCGACAAATTGAGGAAAGTTGTCTGCTGTAATAAGTGGATCTATATTCCCCGTAGTAGTTAGAACTAACTGCCTCCATCCTTCATAATCGATGTTTTCCATAACTTGAGCCATTTGATAATCAAATATTTGATTATAACTTGGGCTTTTTTTAGAAAAGTCCTGGGCCGCAAATGCTGTACCTGTGACACCTAATCCTAAGGTTAATGCTAGTAAACCGCTCATTATCAATGAATTTCTGTTTTTCATAATTTATAAAATTTATTTCGCTTTACACTACAAAATAAATGTATTTTAATTTGTAATTCGATATAAGCATTCGTTAATGCCTACATCCTTGATACGAAACAACTTATATATTTATCTCAATCTATTCAAGGAGTATTAATTATAGCTTTTTTTGTACTATTTAGTGGAACCCCTACCCATGGACGTATCTCTTCTGCCTTAAAAATATTATCTTCTGCTTTATCTCCTAATATTTTTACCTTCTCTCCTATTTCCATATTGACCTTACCATTCGTAAAAGCACCTTCAATGTCTACAATCCAAATTGTATTATTTGAATCAATTAATTCTATCTCATTATCTCCTACTAGTAGTATATCACCAGACAAAAGGCCTTCTTCTGGGTGCAGCCAAACTTCATGACGACCAAGAACATAATTACTATATGTGGGGGTATTATCTAATAGTGCCTGTTCAATGTAATTATCGATCCCCGTAAAATAAAATATGCCACCAAAAATCGTAGTATAAATTAAATAAACCCAAATTATCATTAATAAGTTTCTACGATGCCCAAGGAGTGTTTTTCTATAATAAAATTCACCCAATATGATAAAAACAACAAGAGAAATAAACCAAAAATAAGGTAGTGTTCTAAGTATAAAGCTAAAACCAAACTTATTATACAAATCCCAATCATTATTAAACAATGCCGATAATATAAGAGAGAAGGCTAAAGCACTAACAACTAGAGCAACAGCAACGGCAACCCAAAACAACACACGTTTAGTACTGAAAACTATACGTGATATAGGCTTGATACCTTCCCCTTTAATCCTTTCTAATGCTATTTGGCTTATATTTTTATTGTCCATATTATTTATTGATTGATAATTTCTCATATTCGTCCTTGAAAATTTTCTTTCCCCTTAAAATAAGATTTCCAACAGTGCTTACTGGCTTTTTTAAGATATCGGCAATTTCTGTATAGTCTTTCTCGTCTAAGTATCTTAAGACTAATACTTCCCGATATTTTTCATCCATTTTAGAAAGGGCCTCATCTATATATTTTCTATCAAAAGAATTATCTAGATTTTTCGTCATATCAAAGTCATCTCCAAATCTTTCTATGTCTTCAACTTCTAATGCTATTGTCGGCCTAACAACTTTCTTTCTTATTGCACTGACTGACTCATTGTGGGCGATTCGATATATCCAAGAAGAAAAGTGTAACTCTTTATCAAAACCATTCAAATTAAAATATGTCTTTATAAAGACCTCCTGAAGAACATCCTCTGCGTCTTCTCTACTAAATTTAGAAATTCTTATAATATATCTTAAGAGTTTACTTTCATATCTTTTAGATAAACACAGAAAATGATCGGGCTCTCCTAAGGACATACCGACTAATTCATTATCTGTTTTGGCCTCACAGAGACTATGGTCTATCATATTTTGTATTATACATCTAATACGTAATATATATCCAATTTATCCCAAAAAATGCTTGGAATCTATGATATTATTAAATTCTGCTTCATTTAAATATTTTTTATTGATAACTATTTCCCTCAATGTTTTGCTGCTCATCAATGATTCTCTTACCAGAGAAGAAACTAAGTCATACCCCAAGCGAGGAACTAAAAGTGTCGCATAAGCAGTCGAACGTTCTAAGTGATCTAAGCATTTTTCTTTATTTACTTTTATACCCCTTATACATAAAATTTCGAATTGATTAATTACTTCACTTGTGAGTTTAATTGAATCTATCAATTTATCTACAATTATGGGGAGCATTACCCCTAATTCCATTTGAGAACTTTCAACTGCTTTTTCTATAGAGAGATTATTTCCTGATACTAAATAATATAATTGATTGACGGTTTCAGGCATTACTGGATTTACTTTACCTGGCATTATAGAAGAACCTTTTTGGAGTTCAGGTAAAGTTATTTCTCCTATTCCTCCGTTGGGACCTGATGACATAAAACGAATATCATTTGCTATCTTAGATAAATCAACACAAAGAGATGTTACAGCTTGCGATATTATCAAAAAATCAATCTGACTACTTGTCTTAGACATTAGATTATTTGCTTTTTTAAATTTAGTTTTAGTTTCATTATTTAATTCTTTATAGACTTCTTTGGTATATTCTTTATTTGCATTTATTGAGTTCCCAATTGCGGTACCTCCTAAATTCAAAACTTTTGATAAATTTTCTGCGGATTTAACTATAGATATGTGCCTTTTCAAATTTTCAGTATAAGCAAGGAATTCCTCTCCCATTGTAGTCGGAACTGCATCTTGTAAGTGAGTGCGCCCAAGCTTTTTAATATTTTTAAATTCTTTAGATTTAATATTAAAGGCAGAAACGAGAGACACTAATTTAATATTAAGGTCTTGTAATAAATAAAATGTAGAAATTTTCAAAGCGGTAGGGTTTATATCATTTGTTGACTGGCTCATATTGACATGGTCGTTTGGATGGACTTTTATCTTTCCTTTTAAAATTTCACTTGCCATATTTGCTATGACCTCGTTTACATTCATATGACTTGCTGTACCAGCTCCACCCTGTAAATAAGATACTGGAAATTGATTTTCATAACCACCACTAAGAATATCATCACAAGATTTAACAATAGCATCCTTGATCTCGAGACTTAAATTACCAGATTTATAATTAGCTTTTGCTCCTACTTTTTTCAATAGTATTATAGATAAAATAAAGTTCATTTTAGTCACTTGAGTAGAAAAGGGGAAATTTTTCAATGCTTTCTTAGTTTCATCTCCATAATATGTTTTCATAAGGATATTTTACTATTAGTTATATATATGTGATATTATACTCCAATCCTCTTAGTTTGTAACCAATTCATAATATCAAAACCTGTATGACAGATAATATATATGCTATAATCCATCTCATGTCACATAAATCAGAGGGAAATAAGTCAGTTATAGCAGCATTATTCGGCAATACTTTCGTAACTATTATAAAAACATTCGTCGCCATAACATCTGGCTCTGCTTCTATGTTTGCTGAAAGTGTACATAGTTTTGCCGATACTTTAAACCAATCTCTTCTACTCATAGGCCTTAAGAGATCTAAAAGGCCAGCAGATGATTCTAGAGGTTATGGATACGGTATTGAAAGATTCTTCTGGTCACTTATATCTGCATGTGGAATTCTTTTTATCGGTGCTGGTGTAACTGTATATCATTCGATAGATTCTCTATTGAAACACGATCCTATAAGTACTGTTCATAATTACAATTATTTTACAATTTCTGTTTTATTAATAGCTTTAATTGTTGAAGGTATAACTCTATTTATCGCGGTCAAAGAACTAAAAGGCAAGCAAGGACTCACTAAAGAAATTTTTGCAGAAGCTGACCCTATAACACTCGCAGTAGTCTATGAAGATGGAGCAGCTGTACTCGGTGTTTTAGTAGCACTTGGAGCACAAGTGTTAATGCACATAACAGGAAATGATATATACGACTCCATAGGAGGTATTATCGTTGGTATGATACTTGGATTTTTAGCAATATTACTAATAGTTAAAAATCATCAGTACATTATAGGAAAATCATTGAGCGAAGAAACAACAGAAGAAATAACTGAATTATTACTAGAAGACCCTTGTATAGAAAATATTTCCGAGTTTAAGTCCGTAGCTATCGACATAAATAAATATAGAATTTATACGACAGTAGAATGGAATGGAACCCCTCTATACGAAGAGATTTATGAAGCTGGCGACCTAAAAGAAGAATTTGATAAGATTAAAGATAGTTTTAAAGAATTCACTAAACTTATGTTTAGAACTACAGACCGTATCCCCCGTTTAGTAGGTACACGTATAGACGAAATAGAAAAAAGAATAAAAGATAAATTTCCAGAAATAGCTTACGTAGACATAGAGATCAACTAAAAACTAAACATCATAGATAAAATTATGATATAATTTTCAATATCATTATGACTCTCTTCTTGCATAATTTAATCGTCTGGCTTGAGTCCTCAAAATATATTTTGTTATTTATAGGTACCATACTAGAAGGACCCGTCGTTATGATGGCTAGTGGTTTCCTATACAAATTAGGTTCATTTAGCTTCTTTCCTATGTATATAGCATTAGTCTTTGGAGACTTCGTCGCAGATATTTTATGGTACTGCCTCGGTAGATATGGCACGAGAAACGCAATTTATAAATACGGACACTACGTAGGAGTTACACCAGAAACTATAGCGAAAGTAGAAAACCAATTCCTTAAATTTCATCAGAAGATTCTTATCATATCAAAGCTTACTATGGGACTGGGTTTTGCTGCAGTTATACTTGTAGTAGCGGGAATGTTCAAAGTGCCATTTAAGAATTATGTAATACTAAACCTTGTGGGTGGGTTCATTTGGACAGCTTTCCTTATCGCTATAGGATTTTTCCTAGGAAATATTTTTCTTATCATTCCAGGAACATTCAAAATAGCTTTTGCATTAGCCATCTTTATTGCATTTATATTTGGCTTAAGATATGCTAATAAATATCTGAAAAATAAAAATATATAATA